>JAEYWT010000191.1 GCA_023428865.1 Bacteroidota bacterium
ATGCCGACCGGATCAGTGGGCGTGCCAATAGATCCAGGTAGGTTCGCCGTGCCGAGATCATGAACGAGGTGGTGTCCTTCTTGATCGGCCCTTCCAAGGTGAACCGCGAAGCGATAAGCCCGATGCCTCCTTCACCATGTAACTTCTGGTTGTCGCCCTCCTTCATTCGCAGGTCGATCACCGAACTCAAACGACCACCATACTCTGCCGGAAAACCGCCCTTGGTGAGAGTTGCCGAGCGGATGGCATCGGTATTGAAGACGGAGAAGAAACCGAACAGGTGGTTGGCGTTGTACACAGGCACTCCATCTAACAGGATCAGGTTCTGGTCAGGTCCGCCACCGCGAACATAAAGGCCTGCACCACCTTCGTTCCCGCTCTGTACACCGGGTAGTAATTGGATGGTCTTGAGCACATCGCGTTCGCCCAAAAGCACCGGTAGGCTGCGCACCATTTCCATCGGCACTTCCACCGTGCCCATACGCGTGCTCTCGACCTCATCTCCGGTGCGCCTTCCCACGACCTCAACCTCGCGTAGTTCCAGCGATGGTTCCAACTTCACCTGCTGTGTAACCTGCCCGAGAAGCTTCAATCGTAGCTCCAAGGTCTGGTAACCAACATAGGAGAATCGTAGGACTACACTATCCGCCGGTAGGGTAAGACTGTAGAAACCGTATGCATTGCTTACCGTGCCTTTACCGCTGCGCAGTTCGTACACCGTGGCACCCAGCAAGGCTTCGCCCGACCGTAGGTCTGTGATGTGCCCGGAAATGGTGCCCGTGTTCTGTTGTGCCTGCATCACCAAGGACCCGAACAGGACAATCAACAGGAACGCGGAACGGCGAATGGATGCTATGGATCCGATAGACATGGCTTGAGTAGGCGGAATGCTGGTCTTCGCATGGTCATTACCATGCCACAAGAAAGCATGTGTAGTCGCCGCCCAGAACGCATTTTCCCAGCACGAAGTATGTCCGGATATGGAAGCTTCAGCCGCGCTCGGGTTCGCCGTAGGAGATCATCCAGTTGATGCCGAACCGATCGGTGACCATGGCGAACTGCTTGGCCCAGAATGTAGGAGCCAATTCCATGCTCACAGTCCCTCCATCGCGTAGTGCGTCGTAAAGGCGTATAGCCTCCGCCTCGGTCTCTGGCCCAAGCGAAAGATGAATGTTGTTGCCCGCGATGAAAGGCGGACCAAAGCCTTCGGGAGCATCGCTGCCCATCAAGATCGGGCGCCCGTTCACCGAAAGCGAAATGTGCATCAATTTTTCTTCGTAGCCTTTGGGAACCGGCACATCCGGTGGCATTTCGTTGAAGCGACCGACGAAGTCGAACTCCCCACCGAACACCTGTTCGTAGAAGTTGAACGCTTCCTCGCAGGTGCCTGGGAAGTTGAGATAAGGAGTAGGGATCTGCATTGCGTGAAGATAAATGCCGGTCGTTCTCGTTCGATCACCGTTGTTCCACTTCGCTCTGCCATTCGCGCAAGGCTAATAGATCGTTGTCAACCCGCGTCGGAAATGGTGGAGGGAACAATCCGAAGTACGTGTTCGCTGCCATCGCAAGGACTTTATTGGTTACCAATACACCCATGGAGGTTATGCTGTGCGCATCGGTACCGAACAGATCCGTCTGCAATGCTGCGCGCTCCCAATCCAGATCGCCCTGCGCAAAGAAGATAAGGGCGCCTTTCCGCCCACCCAGCATGTGGCGCCGAGCCTCCAATGCCGCACGTATACCCGCAATGTCGATGCGAGTATCTGGGCGTATATGCACCTCTACCAGATCATTGGCGGTATGCACCACACGCGCCATGGCCAGGTCGATATGGCTGAGCGGTTTTGTCATGGCAAGGGGAGAGGCTTGCCGATGGATAGGTGAAGGTACACGTTGGTGAGTTGATCACCGTTTGTTCGTGATGGATGGTTGGCCTAATGGGCCTCGAAGAACCTCGCTGCGGCGTCATCGGCCGTCTGCGCCGACCCTTCGGGCGCATGCCTCAGGTCCAGCCATACTTCGTTGCTCCTCAGTTGGATATTTCGTTCCAGTATCCGCTCTTCGTCGTGCCTCGTCTGGTCGTACGATCGTCCCGGATGCCATCCGTTCAAGGTTCTTCGAAGAACCCCTAAATTGACCAGGTTCGGTGTCCGATTTGCTCTAAAATGGATCCAGACGGAGTATTTTAGGATCAATTGGGTGACTGGTCGGTGGGCCTTCCTTTTCGGCTGGTTCGAAGAGCAATCCTACTTTCGCAAGAATTATCAATGCCCATGATGAATCCTGGCCCACTCGATCCGCACGCGGCGACCCTTGTCGGTAAATGGAATGTGGAAGGTGTCCAACTGGCACTACCCGGACGTGAAGAAGAGGTGATACGCTGGACCGAGGAGTTCGAATGGATCGAAGGCGGTTTCTTCATGCTGCATCGCGTTCAAGGCCATGTTGGTGCTGAAGAGCTGAACTGTACGGAGATCATCGCCAATGAGCAGATCCATTCGTTTTATAACCATGGTAGGCATCAGGTTTGGAGCCATTGGTTCGACGAGGACCGATGGATGATACAAGGCAAATGGCGGGAGGGCGAGTTACGCGAGGTGCGTTGCACAAGTAAGTTCGTTGGCCCAGACCGGCGCGAATCCCTTTGGGAACGTGCCGTAGGTCCATTCGAGTGGGTCCCTAGCTGGCGTATCGTGGCCGTACGGGGCTGAACCGCCGACCTTCGAAACGACGATGTACGAATTCGTCACCGTTGTTGAGTTCACCTGGCCCACGGATGCCGCCATTCCTAAAGGTTTGCTCGATGCGGCCGGTATAGAGAACCGGTTGAAGGATGAGTTGACAGTGCAGGTGTACAACCTGTACTCCAATGCCATTGGCGGAGTGAAACTCCAAGTTACTCCAGAGGAGTTTGAACGGGCCCGTGAAGTCTTGCGCGAAGGTGGTTTCATTCAGGAGGGAACATCCGAAGACCTTTCCTTTTGGTTGGAACTGGATAGGATAACGAAGCAGATACCGCTGTTGGGAAGGGTCGAGGTGCTTATTGCGAGATTGCTAATGATCGTAGCTATCGTTCTAATTGTCGCAGTCGCACCCATCGTGATCAGTGCGCAGCCTTCGCTAGCGGACCGGATGATCGGGTCCGATTGGTGTGTGGATAGGATACTTCACAATGGGGATGACCTTGAGGTGCGAAGCACGCACGTTGGTCCTCTTCACGTCATATATCCCAATTGTCCTGAATGGATCTCCTTCCAAAAGAACGGTGCTGTACTACTGCCGGGATTTGGTTCGGAAGGCCAGTCAGTCAGTTGGCATATCGAAGGGGAAGCGTTGTACTTCGATGAGCTGATGGCTCATGTAGACATCTATGGTCAACCGTTCTCCGTTACTATCTCCAACGAGTTCCTCATGCTGCGATCGGCCTCCACTACCATTCATTGTTCGCGGCAGTACTGGGGATGGTGACATCGAGCACCATGGAACCATCGCCTGCCTGCCCGCATTGCCAGTCCACCGATGTGTCCAGGCCATATTTCTCCCGTCGTCTCTTTGCGTGGGGCATGATACTACTTGGTTTCCCGTTCATTTGGTTCAAACGGGAGCGCTGGTGTTTCGGTTGTAGCAAGACGTTCAAGGCCAAAGGCAAGCACTGAACTATGCTTTCCACCTCACCCAATCCCCAACCAGTGTGGAACTTCCACCCCCGAACCTGCGCGGTGCATTCCATGCCAGATGTTCGAATACCCTGTGCTCCGTGGGCTATCACGTAGATATATGTCCATTGGCATGACACTTGGTCTTTTTCGCAAAACACCGATCATGGCTACGAAGAAGAAGCTCGCCACCGTCGCGAAGAAGGTTGCCGCCAAGAAGTCCACCGCCCGGAGTACGGCGAAAACCGCTAAAAAGCCTTTAGCGAAGAAGGCCGCAGCGAAGAAGACCAGCACCGTAAAAAAGAAGGCACCTGCGAAACGCTCGGCCGCCACGAAGCCTAAGTCGGCGCCACCTGAGAAGAAGAAGGCCCCGGTGAAAGCCAGGATGGCGGTGAAGAAGACTCCAACGACCAGCTCGCGTTCCAGCGGAAAGAGTACTGCACGCAAGAGCGTAGCGATAAAGGAACAAGCTCCAGTGAAGCGTGCGGTGGCACGCGTGGAAGCGAAGAAACCCACCGAACTCGCATCACAGAAGCGAATAACAAGCACACGCAAACCCGCACAACGCTCCATACCTGCGCCAACGAAGTCGCGCCTGAAGCTCGACCTTGATGCCATGGAGAACCAGAGCGGCGCCGATTACCCCAGCGTCACTGATAAGCCGGAGTTCAAATTGCCGCTGCACGACAAGGGCAAGACCTTTGTACCACACCGCGACCCGCAACCGAACGAACTACATCGTGGCCATACGGCTACTGCAGGACCCTCGCACGACCGCCCCGGTTCGCAACCCGAACGTGTGAAACACCAATACCCCAACAGCAACAAGCCCAACGCCGGAAGTGCCCGCAGCACCCAATACAAAGGCAAGCGACGTGGGCAGGGAAAAGGGGAGGAGTAGAGGCGTTGCGTTCGGTCCATCTCCGAGAGAAGCTCTCTAGTTCCACCTACCGATACCGCCGCACAAAGTCCGCGTAATGCCTGCACTCGATGATGTCACGGTACGCCTGCTGGCTCTTCGCATCGGTGAGTTGGTCCAAGTAAGGAGGCTCCGGGCCGATGGGATCATCCCAGCGCTGGTACTCGCCCCAGTTGTATTCGCATTGCTCGGCCATCATGCACGCCATGGCTTTCAAAACCGGATCCGTGGCGGCTTCCATGGCGGCCAGGTAATGCTCCTTGGCCCGGGCACAGCCGAAGTAATCATCGTCGCCTGGGGTGTTGTACTCCGGTTCATACC
>JAEYWT010000293.1 GCA_023428865.1 Bacteroidota bacterium
GCCAGGTGATGATCCCGACGGGGCCCGAACGATCGCACAGCTGCGCGAGATCATTCTCCAGGCACAGCGCTCGCAAGACCAAGCTGGTGCTGAAACCCCGCACGAACGAGTACGTAAGAACGCACGATAGAATGACCACAATGAACTTGCATGCGCCCCTGCTCGTGCTGGGTCTGGTAGCGGTTACACACGTAACCTCTGCGCAATACCTGGCCGACGTCCCCCCCTCGGACGGCCTCGAGAAGATCTATCAGGCCGGTGAACAAGCCTATCGCGCTGGCGACCACCCTACGGCTATACTTCTCTTTTCGCAGGTGATCGAAAAGGACCCGGTCCACATCAATGCCCATCTACAACGCGGCTTCTGTTATAGCCTTACGGGAGCGTACGATAAAGCGGTACCGGACTTCAGCACCGTGATCCAACAGAAACCGGATCATACCTGGGCGTATACGAGCCGAGGAAGTGCCTATAGCAAGCTGGGCCAGCACGAACTGGCCATCGCCGACTTCAACAAAGTGATCGCGCTCGATCCGAAGAACGAAGAAGCCTTCAACAATCGAGGTTGGGCGCGAAAAGCCACCGGCGACCAGGTTGGCGCATGCAAGGACTGGAATACCAGTAAGCGCATGGGCAATAGTGAAGCCAAGATCATCCTGACGAACAACCGCTGCAAATGAACATGAAGAAATTCATCCTGCTCGTGGTGCTGCTCCTGGCGGCCTTCTGGGCAGGCGCACAAGACCAGAGCTATGCTGACTGCCTTACTAAGGCTGCCAGTCGCTGGGGAGCGCCCTGTGAGAAATGCGAACAATACACCGAACGGTACAAACGCGATTTCAGCGGTACCTACCAGGTGGATCTACAGAATAGTTGCTCCGACCTGATCGAGGTGAAAGTGGCCATGCAGGAGAAGAACGGCACCTGGCGCACCTTCCCGATCAAGACCCTTGGGCCGAAGGAAGCCATGACCGCGTTTGCCTGCCAAGGCACCGGGAAATACATGTACTGGGTGCGCCGCGTGAACGATACGGAGATCATCCTACCAAGCGATCACGAGATACTAACGGAATACCGTTCACGTTAGCAGGATCCATTTCAGATCTTGTTCAAGAGCGAAGCCAGGGCGACCTGGCTTCGCTCTTTTCACACCAGGTTGTTCACCCGTTGGTGATGACCGATGTGGAATGGCCCAGTACGTTGATCAATTTTGAGCAACCTCTCAGCCATGCCTACCAAGACCTTCCACATCGACCGTACCGAGAATTCCCCGCAGATCGATCTCGATGTGGACAATGGTGTCATGGAGTTCATCGGGCGCTCGCTGCCGCACAACTCCGAACAATTCTACTCCCGTGTATACGGGTGGTTGGAAGAGTACTTGCGAGATCCCAAGCAGGAGACCACCGTGAACATGCGCTTGGATTATCTCGACACCAGTTCGAGCAAGCATCTGTACAACATATTCTCGAAGCTTGATGCGGTAACCGTTCAAGGCCGACCAGTGAAGGTGAACTGGCACTACGAGAGCGGCGATGAAGAAATGGCCGAGACCGGCAAGGATTACGAGAGCCTTTTCCACCTGGACTTCGAGTTCATCGAAGTGGAGGAGCTGTTCTGAGCTATCCACACTTACACCGTTCGTGTTCCTTTCGCCCCCCGGCCGGAACACTCCTGCTTACGCCTGCAAACCACAACCCCGACCCAGGAGCATTCCAGCTCGCGGATCGGGGTGCGATGTGGTGTTGCTTAAAGCAGGTCGTTCGCCAGATTGGCCAACGGGCTACGCTCGCCTTTCTCCAGCGTGATGTGAGCAAAGAGCGGATCCCCCTTGGCTTTGTCTATCAGGTAGCTCAGGCCGTTGCTCTCGGTATCCAGGAAGGGCGTGTCGATCTGGTGTACATCACCTGTGAAGACGATCTTGGTGCCTTCCCCTGCCCTGCTGATCACCGTCTTGATCTCTAGTGGCGTGAGGTTCTGGGCCTCATCCACGATGAAGAAGATGTTGCTCAAACTACGACCGCGGATGTACGCCAGTGGCGCTATGGCGATCTTCTCGTTCTCCAGCATCTCATCGATCCGTTTCGGTGTGCTGTCGTGCTTCTCGAATTGGCCCTTGATCAGTTTCAGGTTGTCCCAAAGTGGCTGCATATAGGGGTCCAACTTGCTCTGGATATCACCGGGCAGGTAGCCGATGTCCTTATTGCTCAATGGCACCACTGGACGGGTCACGTAGATCTGCCTGTACTCGCGGCGTTGCTCCAGCGCACAGGCCAGGGCCAACAGGGTCTTGCCTGTTCCAGCTGCGCCTTGCAGCGTTACCAACTTTATCTCCGGGTCGAGCAGCGCTGCCATGGCCAAGGCTTGTTCGGCGTTCTTGGGACCGATACCGAACACGTTCTGCTTTTCCACACGCCCAATGGAATCGGTGCGCGGATCGTACTTGGCCAGGATGCTCTTCTTCTTGTGCTTTAGAATGAAGAAGTGGTTGCCTTTGGGTTTTTCAACTCCAAGTTCTTCCACGGAAGCACTACCGTGTGCAAAGAGCGCATCGATCTTCTCCTCGTTGAAATCATCGTGTACGGTACGGCCAGTGTACAGCTTCTCGCGTACGTCGCGCACCTTACCGGTGAGGTAATCCTCGGCGATGATGTTCAGGCTCTTGGCTTTGAGCCGCAGGGCAATGTCCTTGGTGACAAGGATCACCTTCTTGTCCTTGTTCTGCCGCTGTATGGTCAGCGTGGCATTGAGGATCTGGTGATCGTTCTTACCATCTTGGAACACCTTGGTGGCATCGACGCCATTGAGGTCGTGCTTGGCCACCACTTTGAACTTGCCCCGTGTGGGGCCATTCAGTGGCTGCCAGTCCGAGAGGACGTCCAGTTTCGCGATGTCGTCGAGGTGGCGGATGAATTCGCGTGCCTCGTAGTTTATCGTGTCGTTTCCTTTTTTGAAGGTGTCCAGTTCTTCGAGTACCTGTATCGGGATGGCAACATCGTGTTCTGCGAAGTTCTCGATGGCCGAGTGGTCGTAGAGGATGACGGACGTATCCAGTACGAAGATCTTCCGGTCTTTCTTCTTCATTCGATCAAGGAACGTTGTTGATCAAATGTATCCGTGGCTTTTCCCCATACGTGATCAGCATCAGACGCACTTATCCACGATCGATCGTTCCCTGGACCGCATGCTACGTGGATGTCACCCGAACATCAACCCTACTTGAAATGCGAAGCGGGGACCACCGGTTGGCGATCCCCGCTCCTGCCTATCCGCGGTCGTGACCTTGGACCAGCACTGCTTGTTCTTCGAGCCGCCACGGACGTATCCGTGCGTGCCTTCGGCCATCTCGAGGGTCGCACAACTGGCATGCGACTGGAGCGTCTTTCCGCAGAACCTCTTACCAGGCCCGGCCACACCCGAAGGCGCTACCAGCGACGACCACTTCCATTCTTGACGACCATTGCTCCCGTAAGAACACGAAAGAACGTACAGCAAGAGCGAAACTATCCTCACCCCCAGCCTGGATACAAATTCCTAAGCCATGGCTTATGCACATTTTGTGAACGATCCGGGGCGATCCGATCCAATTTCATGCCCGAACGGCTTGACAGCTGGTCCGGTCGCCCTAAGTTTATCGGTCCTTAACACTGGCCCGATCTTGGTGGGCCAGTTTTGCCCATAGAAACCGAATACCCCGAACACTCACCCTAACCTACCCACGATGAGAACACACCGATCCTGTACAACACCGAACCCACGTGTGGTGCTCGCTTGGCTGGCACTGCTCGTAGGTGGACTGACCTTTGGACAGACACCGGTTCCCATGGCAAGCCAACCGGGACTTTCCTATACCGAGAACTTCGCCGATATCGCTAACTGGACCAATGCATTCGCCAGTGGCACGGGTGCCAACCGGTGGTCCAGTGTGGCTGTCAACGCTACGGGTACCATCCCGAGTGGCACCCGCATCACCACGGCAACAGCAACGTTCGTTACCGGTTCTTCTGGAGGTGTTCAGCGAGGAACCCAGAACATCCAATTGCTCACCACTGGAGCAACGGACAACACAAGCTCCTGCGCGATCGACTTCTTCATGGACTTCACCGGTGTGGCAGCGGGAACGGTCAGCTTCGATTGGGCCTCGGTGAACAATAGCACCGGCAACCGCTCTGGATCCTTGCGTGTGTATACGAGCACCGATGGTTCATCTTGGAACGAATTGTCTGGAGCATCGACGCTAGACTTCTTGAACAATTCACCGACCAGTGGTTCTATTACCGCAGTTGCCTTGCCTGCGGCATTCAACAATTCTGCAACGGCGCGGCTCCGTTTCTATTACCACAATGGCGTTGGTGGAACCACCGGAAGCCGCCCAAAGGTGTCCATCGACAACCTTAATGTGACTGCGGTCGGAGGATGTGGCTTTTCCCTTGGCAGCGTTTCAACTTCCTGTGATGCCAACACCGCTGGCATCGACACGTACACCCTTTCGATCCCATACACGGGTTCGGAACCCGGCGTGGTGGTGACCAATACTAGTGGTACCGGCACCCTCGGCGGAGACGACCCTTCTACCCAAGTGGATGGCATCATTCTGGTCTCGGGCATCACAGAGGGCACATCGTACGGCGTTACGTTCAGCTCACCTTGTTCCGCGTTGAACGTTTCTGGCTCATCTCCTACCTGTGACCCATTGTGCGGCGTGAACTTCGGCACGGCCGTAGCTACGTGCAATACGATCACCGCAGGCCCTGGGGATACGTATAACGTGAGCATTCCATATGCAGGTGTAGAACCAGGTGTTACCGTGGTGAACAACAGTGCGTCTGGCACCATTGCCGGTGATGATCCCTCCGTAGTATCCGGTGGCACCATCTTGATCACTGGTATCGATGAAGGAGACAACTACTCCATCACCCTATCGGCCCCTTGTGCGTCGGAGATCGTTAGCGGCAATGCACCCGTGTGCGAGCCGCTACCACTGGCAGCGTGGGACTTCAATGGCGAGGGCAACCCCGGTGTAGCCACCTCCGTAGCCGATATCTACAACGCCGGACTTGATGCTTCCAACCTGATCACCCGGGGTGCTACTGCTGGACCCAGCGGCGCCAATAACTCGTTCCGGACCACAGGCTTCCAAGACAACGGTATTTCAACCTCGAATACCGACTACTTTGAAGTGACCCTTTCGGCAGCTCCCGGATCGCTTCTTTCCCTGACCACCATAGATGCCAACCTGGCCGGAACAGCCAGTTACACGGTTAGCCCTGGTGTTTCCAGCCAATTCGCTTACAGCCTCGATGGCACCAACTTCACATTGATCGGGTCACCCTCTGTCACGATCGGTACCCCTGCTAGCATCCAGGTCGATCTTGGCGTGGTTCCCGCTTTGCAGAACGTTAGTGCTGGTACGACCATTACCCTACGCTTTTATGCCAGTGGCCAAACCTCTTCCGGCGGCTGGGGCTTCATTTCCAGTGCCTCAGGTGTCTATGGCCTCGCCATCGATGGTACGCTCACTTCTGTGGGCAGTTGCACGCTAAGCCTGGGTGTAGCAAGCACCTCGTGCGACGCTAGCACCATGGGGGTGGACACGTACACGCTTTCCATCCCCTACACCGGCTCCCAACCAGGCGTTTCGGTGGTGAACAACAGCGGCTCCGGAACCATCGGAGGTGATGACCCATCTTCCGTATCGGATGGTGTCATCCTTGTTTCCGGTATCACCGAAGGAACTGGCTACGACGTGGAATTGACCGCGCCTTGCGAAGTGCTTGGCGTTTCGGGTAGCTCTCCTGTATGCGAACCAGCCTGTGAGATCGCTTTCGGAACAGCAACAGCCACGTGTACCACGGTCACCTTCGGAACCAGCGATACCTACTCGGTCAGCATTCCATACACCGGTTCTCAAGTGGGTGTTACGGTGATCAACAACAGTGCCTCTGGTACCATCGGTGGGGATGACCCTGCCGTTACCCTGGATGGCACTATCGTGATCTCGGGCATCAACGAAACGGACGCCTACTCCATCACCTTATCCGCTCCATGCGGAGCTTTAGTGGCGGCTGGTTCGGCCCCGAACTGCACACCGGGTCCGATCGCAGCCTGGGATTTCACGGGCGAGAACAACGTTGCAACCTCGACAGCCGAGGTATACAGTGGTGACCTGGACGCCTCCAATGAGATCACACGTGGTGCTGGTGCAGCTGGAAGTGCTGGAGCGAACTCCTTCCGTACCATAGGCTTCCAGAACAATGGGATCTCTACAGCCAATGCCGACTACTTCCAGGTAACGCTTTCAGCAGCCCCCGGGAATACCCTTTCGTTGCGCATGATCGATGCCACCCTGAACGGTACTTCCGGATTCGCAGCAACTCCTGGAGTGAGCAATCAATTCGCATACAGCCTGGATGGCTCCACCTTCACGTTGATCGGCTCACCGACGGTCACCATCGGCCAACCGGTATCCATTCCGACGATCGACCTCTCCGGTGTTGCTGAGCTGCAGAACGTGGGACCCGCCACCACCATCACCCTACGCTACTATGCAAGCGGTCAATCCACCACTGGCGGTTGGGGCTTCTTCTCCGGCTCGGCCGGTGCGTATGGCTTGGCGATCCGTGGTCTTATCGAACCTGTGGCAGGGTGCGATATCAACCTGGGTAGTGCCACGGCAACCTGCAATACCATTACCGCAGGTAACACTGATACCTACGATGTGAGCATACCCTACACGGGTGTTCAAGCCGGTATCTCGGTGATCAACAGCAGCGGATCAGGAACGGTCGGTGGTGATGACCCAGCCGTTACAGCAGATGGAACCATCATCATTTCCGGCATTAGCGAGAACGACGCCTACAGCGTAGCGTTGAGTGGTGATTGCAGCTTCGCCAGTGTGTCGGGACCTGCTCCGGACTGTGATCCACTGCCAACCCTGGTGATCAACGAAGTGGACTACGACATGCCTGGTGACGACCTCGCCGAGTTCATCGAACTGCTGAACGTGGGCGAAGAGACCGTTAACTTGAATGGCATCAAGGTAGTTCTCGTGAACGGCGGAAATGGCCTGCCCTACGCTCCATTCATCACCCTCGGTAATGTTGACCTCGCTCCCGGTGACTATTACGTGATCGGCAGTGCGAACGTGCCCAACGTGGACCTGGTGGTCTTCAACTCAACCCTTCCGATAAATTCCAACCTGGCTATCCAGAATGGGGCTCCGGATGGTATCCGTTTGACCACGGCGGACGACATCATTCTCGACCAACTGAGCTACGAAGGTACCATGGTTTCCACCGAAGGCAACTCCGCTCCCACGGATAACGGAAGTAATGCCAGCCTCGGCCTATCACGTATCCCGAACGGGGCGGATACTGATGATAACTCCGTGGACTTCGTGCTCACCTGCATCACCCCTGGTGAAGGCAACGGCGGCGTGGACAGCGATGAGGACGGCACACCCGATTGCATCGACCTTTGCCCCGGTGGGCCTGAACCCGGAACCGCCTGCGACGATGGCGATGACCAGACCGCTGATGACGTCATACAAGGTGATTGCTCCTGTGCCGGCACTCCCGTTGATTGCGAAGGAACACCTGGTGGTGCTGCCCTTCCCGGTGAACCTTGTGATGACTTCAACCCCGCTACCATCGACGACGTGTACCAACTGGATTGCACCTGCGCCGGTGTTCAAGTGGATTGCCTAGGCATACCTGGTGGACCGAACTTGCCTGGTGCTCCCTGCAACGACTTCATCGCAAGTACCAACGATGAGACGTGGCAGGTTGATTGCTCCTGTGTAGGTACACCGTGCTCCCAGAATGTGTTGGTGGACCTGCGTTCCGATGCGAACAGCGATCAGATCAGCTGGGAGATCCTCTACCAGAACGATGGTACCGTTGTATGCAGCGGTGGTAGTTACCTCGCCGGCATCACAGACCCCATCGTGGAGGCCTGCTGCTTGCCGATCGGCTGCTTCCGTCTACGGGTGTATGACAGCGGTGGTGATGGCTTCGTTACCGGTGGATATCAGTTGCGCGAAAGCGGTGGCTTGGGTCGACGCATCATCGACAACTTGGGCAACTTCACTAACGGTAGTGTCAGCGCCATAAGCTCCACATACGAGAACGGCGCGTTCTGTGTGCCCATCGGTGATGACAAGCTCATCTTTAGTAGCTGCGACAAGCTGGATTGGGTGGCCAATAAGTTCATCGTGGCAAGTGCGAACCCAGCCGTAAGTGCCCAGTTCGGTGTTACCAACTCCACCAGCGGTTACGAGTTCTGGTTCTATGATCCCAATGGGAGCTTCAGCTACCGTCGTTTCCGCAGCCACGCCACCAGCGATGGGTTCGGAACCGGTGCAACACGTGCTTGCCACTTCAAGGTGAATGGCTGGTTCCAGAACGTGAACAACCCACACTTGCCCGCCGATGTCTTGTTGAACGTCCGCATCAGAGGTCGTGTGGCTGGAACGAACCTCCCATTCGGCCAGGCCTGCTTGTTCAAGATCGACCCCGTCCTCGCTGCTTGCCCACGGGTGAAACTACAGGACGATCCGGCCAATACGAACGACTTCAGCTGTGGCGTCATTCGCAATTTCGGTGGCGTGGGTAATGCCGCGAACCGCATCTATGCCAACCCGCCACAGCCGATCCCGACCGTGTCCAGCGCGAACGTGCGTTATCAGTTCCGCTTCCGTATTCCAGGCGAGAATATCTGCATCGTGCGTCCGCCGCAGACCAGTGCCCAGCTCACCATGAACTGGACCAACGGCCAATTGCTGGAGTGCAGCAAGACCTACGAAGTGGATGTACGGGTAAGCCTGAACGGCGGTGCTACTTGGTGCTTCGGCCCAGCCACTTCCGATGCAGCCACTGCATGTGCAGACACTGAAGATTGGGGCAAGGTGTGCAACGTGACCATCAACCCATGCGCCCTGCCGAACGGTGGTGGAAACAGCATGGTGCTCGAGGCCAACAACAATTTCACCATGTACCCCAACCCGAACCGCGGCGACCAGCTCTTCTTGAGCGTGAGCCACGTGGAAGATGGGGTGAGCACGGTAGGTGTTGACATCTTCGATATGACCGGTAAGCGCGTGGTGGCTCGTTCCATCGCTGTACAGGATGGTTTCATCAACACCAACTTGGAGCTCAACAGCGAATTGGCTGCTGGTCTCTACATGGTGAACGTGACCGCCGGTAACATGTCCTACACCGAGCGTCTGGTGATCCAGCCGTAAGGACCGATCCAAGAAGCAAAGGGCTGCCTCGCATCTGCAAGGCGGCCCTTTGCTTTTCATAGGATTGGGTCGACCAAGTCCAGGATCGATGTTCGCTCAGCAGTTCGATGTTCTCCCAACCCACGCGATAGACAGTTGTTGGCGTGGAAGCTTGGACAAACATTTCGGACTCCATATCCTGGGCGTTCCGTGCGATGATCTGCGAGGGAATTCCTGAACTACATGCTCTATTCAAGAATACGTACTGGTAATTCCAGCATCGAGGTCTGATCGGGGGGCGAACTCGATGCGCGATCGCACCAGAGCCATTCAGACCAAAAAAAAGGGCCGCTTCGAGGAGAAGCGACCCTTTTCTGGAAAGACCCGATCAGCGTTGCACCTGCACGTTGTGCTGGTCCAATACCGAACCATCACTACTCAACAAACGCAGGACATAGTGTGCCGTTTCCAACCGGCTCATATCCACCGATCCTTGTGGGCCTTGGTTCCAGGATTTGGACATGACCACACGCCCGGTCATATCCACTACCTCCAAGTTCTTCACGTTGGGCGCTACACCGGTCAACATCAACCGATCATGCACGGGCATGGGGCGTAGTTGTAGTCCATGAATGCCTTTCGTGTCGATACCAGTGCCGATCACTTGTACCGTATCACTGGAAAGGTTGCAAGACGCGCCGTACGTACCAACGACATTGTAGTCGCCAGCTACCTGAGCGGTTATGGTCTGGGTGTTCGCACCCGGGATCTGCACCCCATCAACGAACCAAGCATAAGAATCAGCAACGCTGCTGGTGAGCTCTGCTCCATTTGCGACCAAGGTAGGTGCAGGCATAGGGCACTGGTCCACAATGCGCTTGATGGTACCGTTGCCAACGTTGGCCACGAAGAGTTCCAACGCACTGTTCTCCGCTATGCAAGCCGTGCCGAATCCGCCATTGCCAGAGCGTACTTGCTCTCGGATCCATCCGCCGGCGCCATCGCTTCGCAGTGAGAAGTATGGTGTGGAGCAATAGTCGGTGTAGATGTAACGGCCACTAAGCCGGGGGAATTCACTGCCACGGTACACACGCCCGCCGATCACCGAGCACCAACCATCACCATGGGTATGATCCGTTACGGGTTCAACGAATGCCGATGCAGGAGGACAGCTTCCACCGATACCTGGCGTGGCAATGGCTCCTTCGCGGCAGCGCCAGCCGAAGTTGGGCCCACTATCATCGCCAGCAGGCCAGAAGTTCACTTCTTCTCGTTGGCCTTGGCCCACATCACCGATCCACAGGTCGCCGGTGAGGGCATCAAAGCCGAAACGGAATGGATTGCGTAAACCGCTTGCCCAGATCTCCGGCAAGGTGTCGTTGCCAACGTTAACCCAGGGGTTGGTCGGAGGAATGGTGTAGCCGCTTTCGCCGCTCACGTCGATCCGGATCACGTCGCCCAACGCGGAGGCTACCAGGTCCTGCCCGTTGTTCCAAGGGTCGTTACCACTGCCACCATCGCCCAAGGCCACATACAGGTAACCATCGGGGCCGAAATCCAGGTCGCCGCCATTGTGGTTGCTGGCGGGTTGGGCAACCGTGTACAGGATCTCCTCACTTTCAGGGTCGCCAACATCGGGATCATCGGTTACAACGAAACGTGAGATGCGTGTACTGCCGTTCCCGCTTCCTGCGGTGTAATTCACATAGAATCGACCATTGTTGGCGTAGTACGGATCGAAGGCAAGTCCTAAAAGCCCCTGTTCTCCGCCACCATCATTAACCCGGGCCACGATATCCAAGAAAGGTGTCGGCCTTACCACACCATTGGGATCAACGATCCTGATACGGCCAGCTTGCTCCACCACGAACAGGCGTTCATCACCGCAATGGGCTATATCCACCGGGCCGGAAAGGCCGGTGGCGAAATTCTCCAAGGCTATCGTTACGGGGTTCTGTGCCACCAACTGGCTGGCTGGGATCAGGGAGGTGATCAGTAGTCGTTTGAGCATCAGGTGCAGGTTTGGTCCAAAACTAGAGTTGACGCGCAACCTACCACCCCGCTTTCGACCAAGGGCTACTTTTGCGCCCCCATGCGGGGAAAGCCTCCGACCGCATGGCACACTTTCCATGGCACTGAAGGAAGAGATCGAGCACCGGCGCACGTTCGCCATCATCAGCCACCCCGATGCTGGTAAGACCACATTGACCGAGAAATTCCTGCTCTATGGCGGTGCGATACAAACGGCTGGTGCCGTGAAAAGCAATAAGATCCGCCGGGGCGCCACCAGCGATTTCATGGAGATCGAACGCCAACGCGGGATCTCGGTGAGTACCTCGGTGATGACCTTCGACTACGCTGGCAAACTGATCAACCTGCTGGATACTCCCGGTCACCGCGATTTCGCCGAAGACACCTACCGCACCCTTACCGCCGTGGATAGCGTGGTGCTGGTGATCGACTGTGTAAAGGGTGTGGAAGCCCAGACCGAACGCCTCATGGAGGTGTGCCGCATGCGCAATACGCCGGTGATCGTCTTCATCAACAAGCTTGATCTGGAAGGCCGAGACCCCTTCGACCTGTTGGACGAGCTGGAAGAGAAGCTTTCCATCAAGGTGCGTCCCATGAGTTGGCCCATTGGCATCGGTGCCACCTTCCAAGGCGTATACGACCTCTACAGCAAGAGTCTACGCTTGTTCGATCCCGGAAAGACCAAAGTGGAACTCTCCAGCGAACGCATTGAAGACCTGAACGACCCGAAGCTGGTGAAGGGTATCGGGGAAGACGCTGCACAACAGCTACGCACCGATATTGATTTGATCGAAGGCGTGTATGACCCCTTGAGCGTGGAAGCCTACCGCGCTGGGCGTATCGCACCGGTCTTCTTCGGAAGCGCCTTCAACAACTTCGGTGTGAAAGAAGTGCTGGATGCCTTCGTGGGTATTGCTCCAGCGCCCGGCCCACGACCTACCGATCAGGGCGAAGTGGCTCCGGACGACCCCAAATTCAGCGGGTTCGTTTTCAAGATACACGCCAACCTGGACCCCAACCACCGAGATCGTATCGCCTTCTTGCGGATCTGCTCCGGACGTTTCCAACGGAACACCTACTACAAGCACGTGCGCCTGGACAAGCAGCTGCGCTTTGCCACACCCACCAACTTCCTAGCGGCGCAGAAGAGCATCGTGGAAGAAGCGTGGCCTGGTGATGTGATCGGCCTTTTCGATACCGGCAACTTCAAGATCGGCGACACGCTGACCGATGGAGCCAGGTTCCAATTCCGAGGTATACCTGCGTTCTCTCCAGAACTCTTCCGCGAATTGGTGAATCTGGATCCTATGAAGACCAAGCAGCTGGATAAAGGTATTCGTCAACTTACGGATGAAGGTGTTGCGCAGCTCTTTACCCAGCAACCCGGCAATAAGAAGATCGTGGGTTGTGTGGGCGAACTACAGTTCGAGGTAATCAGCTACCGTCTGGAACATGAGTACGGCGCCAAGTGTGCCTTCCAACAGATCGCCGCCCACAAAGCCTGCTGGATGACATCGACCGACGAACAAGCACTTGATCAGTTCATCCGGATCAAAGCCCAACAGATCGTGCAGGACAAGGACGGCAATCCGGTCTTCATGGCCCCGAGCGCATACATGCTCGACCTGGAGCGGAGGAACAACCCGGAGATCACCTTCCACACAACCAGTGAATTCAAGACCGCTGAGAGCTGAAGCACGGGTGATTATCCTTAACAAGTCTTTAACCATCCAGCGGACCAACCCAAGCGTATACCGGGTCCGTCGTAGGAATGGAACGCGATCTGTACCGTTCCCTCAACGCTACTTTTGCCACCATGCGTAGAAACCGTTCCGCCCTGCTGTTCGTTCTGGCCAGCGCCACCACTCCCCTCTTCGCTCAGAACGCCCCAGTGCGCGATATCGAGATCACCATTCCGGGTACCGCCAAGGATACGATCTACTTGGCGAACTACTACGGCAACAAATTGTACTACACCGATACCTGTGTTGCGGATGCTAAAGGAAAAGCCTCCTTCAAAAGCAAGAAGGGATACAAGGCAGGTGTGTACGCGGTTGTGATCCCTGGACCGAAGTTCTTCGAGATGATCGTGAACGAACCGGTCATCCGTATGTCCAGTGATACGCTCGACCTCGTAGGCCATCTCGAGGTGAAAACGTCCACGGAGAACCAGGTCTTCCTGGATTACATCCGTTTCCTGAACGACAAGAAGAAGGAGAGTGACGCGGTGAAAATGCGGATGGATGCCCAGAAGGATCCACTCGCACGGAACGGTTTGCGCAGCCAGCTGGAAGCCTTTGATAAGGAGGTGAAGCAGTACCAATCCAAGTTGATCGCGTCCAACCCAGACCTACTTGCTGCAGCCTTGGTGCGCATGAGCATGGCTCCAGAACTTCCTGAGATCCGCAAGCCCGATGGTTCACTGGACAGTGCTGCACAGTATTATCAGTATCGTGCACACTACTGGGATAATTTCGATCTGAAGGATGAACGGATCGTTCGAGTGCCGGTGTTCGCCAACAAGTTCGAAGAATACATCACCAAGACCATTCCGCAATACCCCGATACCATGAGCGTGCTGGCCGACCAGCTGATCGAGAAGACCGATGGGAAGAACGAGGTGTTCAAGTACATGGTGAACACCATCACCCACAAAGCCGAGACCAGTGAGATCATGGGCATGGACGCCATGTTCGTCCACATGGGCCAGAGCTATTTCTGCCCCAAAGGTGGCAAACCGGGACGCGCGGATTGGATGGCGCAAGACAAGCTCGATAAGCTTTGCGAACGCGTGCAAAAGCAAGCCCCCCTCACCCTGGGTAAGAAGGCTCCGTACCTGTGCCTTACCGATACCACTGAGGAGAAATGGGTGAATTTCTACGACCTACCGAACGAATACGTGGTCATCATCTTCTGGGACCCACATTGCGGCCACTGCAAAAAGGAACTACCTGAGATCGCCAAGGTGTACAAGGAGAAGATGAAGGAGTTGGATATCGAGGTGTACTGTGTGGCCAAAGCCGTGGATGCCACGTTGATGAAGGACTGGAAAGCCTTTATCCGTGAACACCAACTCGACTGGGTGAACGTGGGACTTACGGAGCATGTGTTCGAAGAAGCCAAGAAGGATCCACGCAAGTACATTCCGAAGTTCACCACCATCGAGAGCCTCAACTACTCCGAGACCTACGATGTGTACTCCACACCCAAGATCTTCTTGGTGGATGGTGAACGGAAGTTCCGTGGAAAACAGCTTAGCGCAGACCAGATCGTTGACCTCGTTGGTCAGTTGAAGAAGCGCAAGAAGAGTTAAGGGACCTCATCCGTGCAGCATGGTCCGTTGATGCCACAGACTCGACAAGGACCGTTGCTCTGTACTCCAAGGGTCGAACCCCAAGCAGTTTTGATCTGCCCGAATGGATCAGTCGTTCGGTTCTGGGTATGAGCACTGAGCAAAGCAGGCCGATCCTCAGATCCTACTGCTGCCATTCATGTCCTCTATCCCAAAAAGGTAATGCCAAGACAGACAGAGCTGACCAGTTGGATCTGAGGCCAGAACTTACTCCGTCTCGCTCTTCCACATGATATCGGTGATGCTCTGGCCGTTCTTGAAGTAGAATGTCCCCCACTTGGCGATCACCTTGGAATACTCATCGGCTTTGTTGCCATTCACCACGACACGGCGAATGATCACCTTGTTGCCTTCGGTATAGCTCTCTTCCGTTACTCCTTGTGGGTATTCTTGGGCGAGTTTGGAACGGTTGAAGTCTGCGAACCCTCGCGGTTGGTTGGTTGGAATGTTGTCGAGCTTCTCCTTGGCAGCGGCACGGGCACTGGCACTGTTCCCGGCGTAGGTGGCCTCGCGGGCCTGTTGGGCCTGCTTCTCGTCTTCCACTACGCGCTGCTGCACGGCAACGGTCGTAGCTCCACGTTGCGCCAAGTTGTTGTTCTGCTCTTGAATGCTGACCACCGCTTCGCGTGCTTGTCCGGTGCGCTGTTGACCAGCCTGGACACGCGCCTGCTCTGCATTGGCCACGCTCGCCTTCTGCTCTTCCATGGTTTCGGTGCGTGCCACCTGCCGTTCGGTCCAGGTAGTCGCGGTGGTCTGCGTAGCCTGCTCCGTTTCCACCTTCGCACCGTACTCCGCTTGTCTAGCCTGCTCAGCGCGTTGCACACGCTGCGCTTCGGTCTGTTCTAGGTCGGCTCGATATGCCGCCAGCTCATCGGCCCGTTGGATTCGCCGTTGGTCATTCCCCTGATAGAGGCGAGCGCCTTCTTCCACCACACGCTCTTTGAGTTCAACATCGGCGTGGCGGCGTACGGCAGCAGCTTCGCCATTTTCCAGTTCTTCTTGCTCCAATGCTGCGCGCAGCTTCTTGATGCGCTCGTACTTCTCGGCTTCCTCACGCTCACGGGCTTCGCGCATGAAACGCACGGCTTCATCTTCCTGTGCATCACTCGGTGCGCGCTGGGGCTTCGCTGGTTCAGGTTTGGGGGCGCTTCGTTTCTGCGCAGCGGCTTCCGCCTCCAGGCGTAATCGCTCCTGCTCGGCCAACAGCTTATCGATCTGGTCGATCTTGGACAAGGGGTAGGTCTCCGTTGGCCGCATATCACTAGCCTGGGAATAGGCGCCTCGTGCAACCGAATAGTCCTTTGCTGCCATGGCTTTGTCGGCTTCTACGATCAGCCCACGGTATTGCTCTTCCAAGGCTTTTGCATTCTCGCGCGACAAGCGGTCACGCTCTTCAGCTGCTTTCCGTGCTGCCTCGGCTTCTTGTTCGCGCTTCAAACGGTCTGCTTCAGAACGTTCACGGTCGGCCAAGGCTGCAAGGCGTGCAGCTTCGGCGTCAGCAGCTTCTTTCGTGCGACGCTCCTCTTCCAGCCGGCGTTGTTCGGCAGCAAGACGCTCAGCATCTGATCGTTTGGCCGCATCAGCCGCCAGTTTCGCATCAATAGCGGCCAGTTGGTCGGTCGGGTATTTCTCGCCAGGTTTCACACCCAGTGCAGCGTTGTACTTCTCGCGGGCCTTGTCGAAGTCTTCACCGCGGAAGGCTAGGTCAGCAGCCGCCAAGAATTCCTTGTAACGCGATTCGATCTCGTCGGCGGCCATGCGCTTTCTGCGCTCCTCCTCCTCCAAACGCGCTTTTTCCGCAGCGGCAGCTTCGGCGGCCAACCGATCAGCTTCGGCCTTTCGTGCACGCTCCGCGGCTTCGCGGTCTGCAGCGCTCTTCGCTTCCTCGGCCAGGCGTGCTGCTTCTGCCAGTAATCGTTCGATCTCAGCCAGCTTGTCCTTCGGGTATTGCTCTTCGGACTTCACCCCCGCTGCTGCACTATAGTCGGTGCGGGCTTGGTCGTACTTCTTGGCAGCAAAGGCTTTATCCGCCGAAGCGATGAGGTCCTTGTAGCGCTGTTCACGCTCCTGCTTCTCGCGCAACAGCCGCTCTTCCTCCGCTTTGGCGCGTGCTGCGGAATCGAGTTGCTCTTCGATCGCCGTGATCCGGGCCTTCGGATGGGCTTCTGCTGGCTTCAAGGTTAACGCGTCCTTGTAGTCGTTCAACGCTTCGGAGAGCTTCTTACCATCGAACGCCTTGTCCGCCGAAGCGATCAGGGACTTGTAACGAGCTTCCAATTCCGCAGCCTTCTTCTCTTCCTCGGCCTTGCGTGCTGCTTCGGCCAGCAAGCGATCAGCTTCTGCCATGCGATCCTTTGGGTACTTCTCCCCAGGCTTAATACCAGAAGCTTCGCCGTACTTGGCTTTGGCTGCGGCATAGTCCTGCTTATCGAATTGGGCATCCGCAGCTTCGATCGCAGTCTGGTACTTCGAATCCAACTCGGCCTGCTTGCGTTTGGCTTCTGCTTCAGCCTTACGGGTGGTGATCAAAGCCAGTTGATCCTTGGGGTATTTCTCCTGACCCTTCAACATCGAGGCTTCGTTGTACTTCTTGGTGGCTTCGTCCCACTCTTCCTTACCAAACGCCGCATCAGCAGCGGTTATGGCGGCCGCATACTTCTCGTCCAGTTCCTTTTGCTTAGCAGCATCGGCAGCGGCTTTTTCTGCGGCGGCCTTTTTCGTGGCAATGGCGGAGATCTGGTCCTTCGGATACTTCTCCGCAGGTTTCAACCCGCTAGCCTCGTTGTATTTGGCCGTGGCTTCATCCCAGGCATCCTTACCGAAGGCTGCGTCGGCTTGCGCGATCACCGCCTTGTACTGCTCGTCCAGTTCCTTGGCCTTACGTTCATCGTCGGCCTTCTTCGCCAAGTCATCGCGCTTCTTGGCAATGGCAGCGAGTTGGTCCTTGGGGTACTTTTCTGCTGGCTTCAACCCGGCCGCTTCGTTGTACTTGGCTTCGGCAGCGTCCAACGACTCGCTCTTGAAG
>JAEYWT010000307.1 GCA_023428865.1 Bacteroidota bacterium
GTCCGCTGGGTTGATGTCGATCTCGATGCTCTCATCCACGAGCGGGAACACGTATACGCTCACGAAGCTGGTGTGCCGCCGGGCATTGCTGTCGAAGGGGCTGATACGCACCAAGCGATGTACACCGTTCTCGCCCTTCAACATTCCGAAGGCGAATTCACCGGCCACTTCGATAGTGGCTTGTTTGATCCCAGCGCCTTCACCGTCCTGGTAATCGAGCGTCTTCGCGTCGTAGCCGTTCTTCTTGGCCCACATCTGGTACATGCGCAGCAGCATGCCGGCCCAATCGCAGCTCTCGGTACCGCCGGCACCTGCGGTGATCTGCACCACGGCGCTCAACGGATCCTCTTCGTTGCTGAGC
This sequence comes from Bacteroidota bacterium, assembly GCA_023428865.1. GTDB lineage: Bacteria > Bacteroidota > Bacteroidia > Flavobacteriales_F > PHOS-HE28 > PHOS-HE28. The sequence continues at coordinate 362 of JAEYWT010000307.1, forward strand.
ATGTTCTTGAACTCCAGTTCTTCCAAGGCATCTGAAGCCTTCTTGAACTGCACTTCGACCTCTTCCTCTGTCACATCCTTGGCCTTCCAGAACTCGAAGATCACGCCCAGATCGTCCAGTTCGCGTGCTACGGCTTCGTACAGGCCCACCCATCGTTTCAGTTCGCGGATGCGGTGCATCACCTGCTGGGCCTTCTTCTGGTCGTTCCAGAACTCGGGATCCAAGGTGTACTTCTCCTCTTCCTGGATGCGACCGCGTTTCTCCTCGATGTCCAGATAGCCTTTGAGGGCCTGCAAGCGTACTTTGAGGTCGTCGATCTTCTCGATAGTGATCATGCGGCCGCAAAAGTACGTGGTCGGGCGGAAGAGGGATTAGCTGATTAGCTGATGAACATTGTCCAAGGCATTCCAACAAGTGATAGCCGCCTCCTTAGTTAGCTGATGGGATGAACATCGCCATCTGATACACGTCATCCCGGACATTCCATCAGCTAATCAGCTATTTGTTTCAGCAACTGCTCGATCAGCTCCACCGAATACCCTCGACCCAGGAAGTACTTGAACACCCTTTGTCGCTTGATCCGTGGATCCGTAGCCTTCTCCCTTTCCCACCGCCTGGCAACCAGCTTCTTCAACCGACTTTCCTGCTCCTCCTGATCGATGGCCTTCAACGCCGCACGGATGCACGGCTCACTCACCCGCTTCTGTTTCAGCGCCGCCTCGATCTTGCGAAAGCCCCAACCCTTTTGGCGCGATTTGCTCACCGCATAATGCTCCGCGAATCGTGCCTCGTTCAAGAACCCCTCACCGATGAGCTGACTGATGATGGGCTCGATCTCCTTGGCTGGAACCTCCCACGCGTAAAGTTTGTCGCGCACCTCCTGCTGGCACCGCTCTTGGCGGGCGCAGTAGTTGCGGGCTTTGGGGAGGGCCAATGTCGTTGACGGTTTATTTGGCATGAACGGTGGGACAACATTAGGCAGAAACGAGTCCATCACAGGAATGCGGTTCCCGTGAGCTGCGGTGATCTTCAACGTATCTTCGTGAACCTTAGAGACCAGCTCATGGGCAAGCTCGCGAAAAAACGCCCCTCCACTGCGAAGCGTGTTCGGAAGACAGAACCAGCCAAGCGTCCCCGCAAACTGTTGGATGCGAAAAAGCACGCAGGAGCGATTCCTGGCATGACCGGGTGGGCGTTGGACGAGGTTAGAAAGACACGCGATGAGTGGTGAACGGCTGGTCATCGATACCAGCGCGTTGATCCACTTACTCGACGGGACGAAAGAGGTCGTGGATCTGTTGGATGGCGTGGAGGGCTATGTCTCGTTCGTCACTGAGATCGAACTGCTTTCCAGCACACGCGGAACGGTCGAGCACCTCAAACGGAAGAAGGCGCTACTGAACGACCTCACGATCATCGACATCAATCAGCAGATCAAGGAGGTCACGATCGAATTGCGCAAGCGGCACGGACTGAAAGTGCCTGACTGTTTGATCGCCGCCACCGCGATACATCTGGACTTGCCGCTGGTTACAACGGACAAGCACTTCGACCGACTGAAGGACGAGGTTGCCTTGTACCGGTTATGAAATGGCTATACACCTCGACATAAGGAGAACGAGGATCACGGCAGACTCCGCGGAGTACACGTATGGAACCGTGGACGTTCGCGAAGGTAAGTTCCGGATTCTTCTAACGTCGGGCGAAACGCAGTTGATCGAAGCGACACCCGGAGATATCGAGCAGCGACTTTATCTGCGTGCAGCACACAAGATCAAGCAGGCGTGGCCAGAAGGAAACCTGCCGGAAACTGCCGTTTGGGCATCATAGTGGCACCTCATTCCCCGCGCCATCCTGCACGGTGAAATCGAGGTATTGGTGCGCTCCTTCGCCCTTCACAGTCACCCATTTCTTCCAGCGCCACCACCACTTATGCTGGATGCTGGGCAGACCCTTGGTGAAGTAGGCCGCGAGGAAGGGGTGAACACTCAGCGTGAGGCCGTTCATCTGCTTCTCGCCCAGCAGATAGTTGAGCGCGTTCTCGATCTCGTCCACGATAAGGACGGGGGCACTCACTTCGCCGGTGCCGTTACAGGTGGGGCAGTTCTCGCTGGTGTCGATCTCCGTTTCCGGGCGCACCCGTTGGCGCGTGAGCTCGATCACACCGAAGCGTGAAGGCGGTAACACGTTGTGCTTCGCCTTGTCGTCCTCCATGGCATCTTTTAATGCCTTGTGCAGGGTGCGCCGGTTCTCCGGTTCATAGAGATCGATGAAGTCGATGCAGATGATGCCACCCATATCGCGCAGGCGGAGCAAACGAGCGATCTCACGCGCGGCTTCCACGTTGATGTCCAACGCGTTCTTCTCCTGCTCCTGATTACCCCCCTTGCGGCTGCCACTGTTCACGTCGATCACGTGCATGGCTTCGGTCTTCTCGATGATCAGGTAGGCACCGCTGCTCAGCATCACCTGCTTGCCAAAGGCTTGCTTGATCTGCTTGTTCACCCCGAAGTTGTCGAAGATGTCCAGCTTACCCTTGTAATGCTTGACGATGTCCTTCTTCTCCGGCGCGGTCTTCTCCAACGTTTGGTAGATCTCCTCGGCAAGGAGTTCATCGTCCACGTGGATACTGGTGAAGTTCTTGTTCAGCACATCGCGCAGCACGGCGCTGGTGCGATCGATCTCGCCCAAGACCTTCTTCGGAGCTTGTGCGTTGCGCAGGTTGCGGAACATGGTGTCCCAGCGCTGCAGCAAGGTCTTCAGGTCGTTCTCGAGGTCTTCGGAGCGTTTGCCTTCGGCATTGGTACGGATGATCACCCCGAAATTCTTCGGTTTGATCGCCACCATCAACTCCTTCAACCGCTTGCGCTCCACTTCATCGGTGATGCGCGATGAGATGCTGGTCTTGTTGATGAACGGCACCAGGACCATGTACCGGCCGGCCAGGGTAACCTCGGCGGTAAGGCGCGGCCCCTTGGTGCTGATGGGCTCCTTGGCGATCTGAACCAGGATGCTTTGGCTGGCGCTGAGCACATCGGCCAACTTCCCTTCCTTGGGGATGTCGGCGTCCAGCTTCCAGTCTTCCAGTAGGCTCGAGGTGACCGTACCACTTACCGCACCTTTGGTGAACTTGAAGGCGTTGCGGTACTGGGGTCCTAGGTCGAAGTAGTGCAGGAACGCATCCTTCTCGTGTCCCACATCAACGAAAGCGGCGTTAAGCCCCGGAGCCACCTTGCGCACCTTGGCCAGGTACACGTCGCCCACGGCGAAACCGCGTTCGGTCTTTTCACGGTGAAGCTCAGCGAGCACCTTGTCCTTCATGAGGGCAAGTGCCACTTCTCCATCGCCGGAACGTATGATGAGATCGATGTTCACTGCGGACTTGGGCTGTGTGGAAGAGGGGTAGCGACGTGCGCAACCCAATGAACGACAGGGCGGGCCGGGAGTTGTTACTCCCAGGCCCACGCCGTTCCACGATCAGAAGGACCTAGCGGTTCTTCTTCTTGTGACGGTTCTTCCGCAAACGCTTCTTGCGTTTGTGTGTGGCCATCTTGTGACGCTTCCTCTTCTTTCCGCAGGGCATGGTGCTCCTTTATTTAACGTTCTCCAATTCACCCAGTAACCGGTCAACTTCTGCGATGACGCTGGTATCCTGGGACAATGTCCTATACTTCTTCAAACTCGCGATGGCGCGCTGGGTACTATCGGCACGCAGGTACATGTTGCCGATGTAGAACCAGGCATCGGGGAAATTCACCGAGTCCAGTTCGAGTACTTTCTGGAAGCGGGCCAATGCCTTGTCGTACTGACCGCTTTGGATCGAAAAGAGCCCGAGGTGCCAATGTGCCTCCACATTGTCGGGTTGTTCTTCGAGGATCTCCCGCAGCATCATGATACCACGCATTGGATCCTGGCCATTGACCAGCGCGATGGCCTCTTGGGTCTTCGCCTGGACCGGATCCATGGTGGGGACCTTGGCCGCTTCCTTCCCGGAGGGTGTCCGGGGCACCATCAACAAAAGAACGATCACCACCAACGCGCCCAGTAGGGCCAACAGCTGAGGCTTTTTCAAGCCCATTACTGCTGCCCGCTGGAAGCGGGACGGTTCTTCACCTTATCGACGAACGTGTCGGCAGGCTTGAACGCCGGCACATCATGCGCCGGTATGATGATGGTGGTGTTCTGGGCCAGGATCCTTCCGGTCTTCTGTGCCCTACGCTTCAC
>JAEYWT010000326.1 GCA_023428865.1 Bacteroidota bacterium
CCCGTTCACAACCTCAGCCGTAACCGGGACTCGAGCACTTTCCACGTGGGCTGCCTCGGTGCTCACTTCCCAGTCGTAGAAGAAGAGGTAAACGGAACTTCCCAAGGTAGAGCCGGTGATGGAACCCACCGTACCGATCGCATATGGATACGAAACGTTGGTGGTGCTGCGGTGCAGATCCTGGAAGACCAGTTGGGTGCCGCTGCTCACTGCACCACTGTCATAGGCAGAGATCTTGTGCTGCACGCCTTTCGGGACACGGAAGTTCAGTTCTACGATCTGATCACCGGCCAACAGTTCGATCTGCTTTTCAGCGATGAGGTTGCCCACATTGTCCACCAACACGAAGTGGCGATTGCCTAGGCCCGTGGCCATGACACGTACCGACTTCAGCACAAAGGGTTCGTAGGCATCGAACAACATCCATTGGCGCCCGTTGTAGTTGGAGCCGTGTCCGGGTACGAAGGTCTTTCCAGCCGTCCAGGTAGTGCCTGCGGTGGTTGCCCGGTCACTCACGTAGTAAGTGGTGCTACTGGCCAATACCGGTGTGGTGAAACTTGTGCCCGTTGCAATGGCCTCTCCACCAGTGGCGGCGGTGTACCACTGTGGATAGTTACCTGTTGCTTGCAAGGTGGCTGCAGCGGGGCCAACCACGGTGGTTCCCGTAGTAGTCGGTGCAACGGGCGCGTCCATGGCGGTAACCACCATGTTACCCGTGAGCAAGGTGCCACATGGGGCGCTTACGGTGCAGGAGTAACTACCTGCCGCCGATACCGTTATGCTACGAGTGGTAGCACCCGTGTTCCAGAGGTAGGTATTTCCTGGTGCCGCCGTCAGGGTAACGGTGCGTCCGCCACCAACGATGGGGCGCTTGTCGGCATGGATGAACGCCGAACCACCGCTGTTCGCAGCGCGTTGCAAGGCTACCGTGAAGGGCATGGCCGTCCAGTTGTTATCCTCGTTCTCCTCGCGGAAAACATTCGTAGGATCCACCTCGGCCACGATCCAGTAATTGCCATTGCACAGGTTGGGCATCAGGTTGATCCACATACCCTCGAGCCACTCACCATATAGGTCCGTGCGGCCGGTAGAGATACCCTGGTAGTCCGAACTACAGTTGTACCCATTGAACATACCCCGGTTAGGGAATTGCGATTGCGCATTCAACACGCTGCCTTGTTGCCATTCCTGTGAGGTGCGGCAATGGCCGTTGGCGCTGGAACCCCAGCAATCGTAATAGTCCATCAGGCAGAAACCGATCTTGGCACCAGTGGCGACGATGGGCCATTTGGTAGGCAAAGGCTCACTGGGATCCTGGATCCGCAAGGTCATCGTGGTCCAATCATCCACGTGGTAGTGCGCATGGTTCGGGTGGTAGGTCATTGTACCGGTCTTCACATCCTGGTAGGACATGACGTTACCGTTCTTATGGTAGATCCGTTGGTAAAGCACCTGTTTCGGCGATATACCACCCTGACAGGTGAAGTTCTGTTGACCACCAGAGACCAGGATGGTATCGGTTCCGCAGATGAACGCCCGTTGGTTATTGGATACGCCGCGCACCTCCAGATTACCCTTTCCGATGTTCGGTGTGGAACCTGAAACCCGCAGCCGACCCGGGTTGGAACTGTTGGTTTGGGAATACTCGGAAGGGCCTCCGTCCACATTCTGAAGGGCCCTCCAACTAATGGTCATGTCCGGCAGCAGGTCGCAATCCGTTTGACCGGCAGTAGCACAAACGCAACTCGTTGCGTTGGTAAGTGTGCATTGAGCCGTGATGCTTCCCACAGAGAACGTGGTGAAAGCGGCTAGTATGAGCGAGCGTGAACGTGTCTGCATGCTGTGGTCTTTTGACAAGAGGCGCGTAAAACTAGGGAAGTCTTATACCCTAGGTCAAGCCCCCTCCCTTCGACCAAAGACCCGTGTCAATCGACAAAGACCCGGATCGAGCCGACTTTGGCTCCTTCGGACACCCGGATCACATAACAACCCGAGGGGAGGTCCTGCACGGGAAGTACCATGAGCGCGGTCTGTGAGCGCCCAGTCCGAAGGACCCGTCCATCGGCATGGATGAGCTGCCAGCTAGAACCCATACAGCCGTTGGAACACGAGATGGTGACCTGGTCCCGGGCCGGAACCGGCCAAGCCTTCAGTGCATTCCCTTCTAGGTTCTCGCGTACGGATACGGTCGGCTCATACCGCGCCAAGCCACCTAGCACAGTCCCGACCCAAATGGCACCATCGGCTGTAGCAAGTACCGCCCGCACATTGTTGTCGGGCAAACCGGAGTTCTCTTGGGTGTGCTGAACGAAGGTGCCATTGGGTTTCACCTGAATGAGCCCGGCGATCTGTGTTCCCACCCAAACATCCCCCGCTAGATCGAAACCCAATGCCGTCGTAGCGTTGGAAGGGAATCCTGTGGCACCGCTCCATTGGGTCCACAAGCCGCCTACCACCGGCCCTTGTTGGCGAAGCAGGCCGGCGGCAGGGGTCGCTACCCAGCGCGCTCCCGTGGTCGGATGGAATCCCACCTCCACAGCGGTATTGTCGAAGAACCCATCGTCGAAGGAGGTGAGCACTTCCACCGAACCACCTTGGATGAAATGCAACCCACCGTTGAAGGTACCCAAGCAAACGGTGCCATCGGGGGCCACCGCGACCGTATTGGTATTGGCCGTTGCAAGTACCGCACCTTGATGGCTCTCTGGCGTGTCGTTGTAGATGGACCAATCCGTACCATCGAACTTCGCCAGGCCACCCGAGGTACAGATCCAAATGGCGTCGTTCGCATCTGCGAAAAGATCCCGGATACCGAACTCTGGCAGTGGGGAGTTCAGTGGCGTGAACGTGGTCCACTCATCGCCTTCCTTCACTTGCAGGCCCATGGAGACCGTGCCGATCCAGAGCCTCCCTTGGGTGTCGCGTTGGAGTGCGCGGATATCGTTCTCGGCCAAAGGGCTGGTGCCTTCTTGGTAAATGGTCCACTCCCCTTCCCCATCCATATGGCACAGCCCCCAATCGGTACCCACCCAAAGGCCACCGGAACCATCTGCTGCCAGAGCACGCACGGTGGTGCTAGGAAGCGGACTATTCTGCATGTCGTATATGGTCCATTCCTGTGGAAAGGCCCATGCGCTCAACAAGGCGAACGAAGCAGCTAGTAGGAACTTGTACATCTCCGCTCAGTAACCCACCACCGTACGCAACACCTGAGTGGATCCCGAAGAGCGCAGTACGACGGAGTAATGCCCTTGCGAAAGGCCCGGATGTTCCAGAGCATGCTCCGAGCGACCTTCTGCCACCTGAATGCCACCCTGCGCGATCGTTCGACCGGTGACATCGAGGAGTTCGTAGGTACCGCTGTTGGAGACGACACTTGAAACCACCAAGTTGATCCTTCCATTCTGTACGTGGAGATAAGCTTGGCGGGATAAGAGCTCCGGGCTGTTAACACCAGTGCTTGAGCTATAGACCACACCAGTGCGGTTTATACCGTTGAGTGAAACGAAATAGTCCGCATTGTTCTGGGCTGTCCATTGGTCGTTGATGACCTCTAGTACACCAGAGCCACTTTCGATGCTGATGGTCCCTAGAACAACCTCCTGACCAGCAGCCCAAGATTGCCCTTGCGCACTGAGGCTGGACGCACCAAAAGCGACATGCGGTGCATAGCTATACCCACCAGACTCCACCACTTCGCCCGAAAGCGCAGGGTATATGCCCAGTGCGATCATGGAATTGACGGGAACGAATTCCGCTAAGGTCAAGGGCGTACTGTTGGAGCATCGAATGGTGAACACCAAACTGGAGAAGAACCCATTGAAGTTCTCATCGGGCCGCAGACGGACTTGGTATTGCTCCGCATTCAACGGCTCCATGATGATGTCCACCGTTGGCAACTGGGCCTTCAGAAGACTGAAAGAACAGGCGAAGAGCGTAAGGGTAAGTAGCCTCATTGCGACCGCACCGAATTGGTTCCACGTGCGGCTAACAAAGATAAACGCAATGGACCGAACCGTCCATACCCACTACCTACAGTATCCCGTTCACAATGCGCTCCACGGTGACCCCTTCGGCTTCGGCTTTGTAGTTCCGCACCAAGCGGTGGCGTAGGATGGGCAGGGCTACGGCTTGGACATCGTCGATATCCGGCGAGAACTTACCCCGCGCCAACGCATGGCACTTGGCGCCGACCACGAGGTATTGAGACGCCCGTGGACCCGCACCCCAACTGACGTGATCCTTGATGATGGCTGGTGCATCGGCCATACCAGGCCGTGTGCGCGTGGCCAGTTTAACGGCATACTCCAGCACATTATCAGCCACAGGTATCCTGCGTACCAAGCCTTGGTAGGTGAGGATATCCTCGGCGGAAAGCACGGGGTTGATCTGGGGCTTGCTATCGCCCGTGGTGGCTTTCACGATGGCCAGCTCCTCGGCGTAGGTGGGGTAATCCACCCAGATATTGAACATGAAGCGGTCCAGCTGGGCTTCGGGCAGTGGGTAGGTGCCTTCTTGTTCAATGGGGTTCTGCGTGGCCAGCACGAAGAAGGGTTCCTGCAATGGATGTGTGGCGCCAGCGGCGGTCACCGCTTTCTCTTGCATGGCTTCGAGCAAGGCAGCCTGGGTCTTGGGAGGTGTTCGGTTGATCTCGTCTGCCAGGATGATGTTGGCGAAGATGGGACCACGCACGAAGCGGAAACGGCGATCCTGATCGAGCACCTCGGAGCCAATAATGTCGCTGGGCATCAGGTCCGGAGTGAATTGAATGCGGTTGAAGGACAAGCCCAAGGCTTGAGCAACGGAATTCACCAGCAGGGTCTTCGCCAAGCCCGGCACACCCACCAACAAACAATGGCCACGGCTGAAGATGCCCATGAGCACCAGGTCGACCACTTGGTCCTGACCCACGATCACCTTGTTCACCTCTGCCTTCAGCTTGCGATACTGCTCGCCGAAGCGCTCTACTGCCTGGATATCGTTCATGTTGCGATGCTTAGTTCTCCACCGGTTCCTTGGCCCAATCGTGTGTGAAGGGACATTGCCGGTAGTCCTCATGGATCCTTACGTAGGTGGCTTCGCGTCGGTTGCCCACCCATTCATCCACCGCGGCTGCGCGTTTCTTGCCTTCGGTGGCTTGTTGGATCATGCGGTAATCGTCCTTCATGTTGGCCCGGTGCGGGGGCGTGTGCGAAATGAGCTGTAGGATGCGGTAGGCTTTGCTTCCATCGGGCATCACCACCAATTGTGGTTCGCTCACATCGCCGGGTTTCAACTTGTCCAGCACGAAGAAGCTTTGCTGATCCAAGGTGCCCATATCCCACCGAGTGGTGTTGTTGTTGTGCGCGATCACCACCCCTCCAAGGTCTTTGCTCTCCGTATCGTCGGAGTACTTGGTGGCCAGGGTGGCGAACTTCTCCTCTCCTGCACGTACCACTTTGGCCAGGCTGTCCAGCAGGATCCGCTCCTTGTTCAACTCCACATTCCCGATCTGCGGGCGCATGAGCACGTGGCGGGCGTTGTAGTATTCGCCGCGGCGTTCCACCATTTGCATGAAGTGGTAACCGTACTGGGTCTTGAACACTTGGCTCACCTCCCCTTCCTTCAAGCTCATGGCCACGGCATCGAATTCGGGCACCATGGTACCGAGCGGCACTAGGCCGAGTTCGCCACAATCCTTGGCCGACCCCGGATCCTCGGAATAGAGCATGGCTACAATGCAGATCTCCTTCTCCCCTTTGAACACGCTTTCGCGGTACTCTTCGATCTTCCTGCGTACGCGCCGCACCTCGGCTTCGTCGGGCTTGGGCTCGCGTAGGATCTGGGCGTATTCCACCTCGGCGTTGATGAGCGGGATGCTGTCTTCGGGGATGGAGTTATAGAAGCGCTGGACGTCTCGTGGAGTCACGCGCACATCGGCGGTGATGCGTTGCTGCATGTTCTGTACCAGCAATTGGTCCTCCACCTGATCGCGGAACTCGGCCCGGATCTCCGTGATGGACTTGCCGTAGAATTCTTCGAGCTTGCCATCACCACCCAATTGCGAGGAGAAGTAGCGGATACGCCGATCCAGTTCGCCATCCACCTGTGCTTGGTCCACCGTTACGCTGTCTATGGCTGCCTGCTCCAACAGCAGTTTCTCATACAGCAGGTCTTCGAGTTCTCCACAGGTGGCTTCCCTTCCCATGGGGGCACCACCCTGTTGCGCCTGGGCCAAACGCGCGGTGAGCTCGGAATGCAGGATAGCCTCGCGCCCCACCACGGCGATGATGCGATCGATGAGCGTGCCCTGTGGCTGCGCGAAGCCGAGAGCAGGAAGCAGCAACAGCAGGATGCTATGGATGATACCTTTCCACATGCTTGTTCTCCAGGGCTTGTGCGTATACCGAGGACCGCATGTCCTCGATCAATTGGATCTTTCGTTGGTTGAGGAGGATGGCACGGATGTCCGCACGCACCATTTCCAGTGGCGATACACTGTTCTGTGCGCGCTGTTCCAACACCTCCACGAACCATGCCGCATGGTCTGAACGAAGGACCCGTTTGCCGACCTGTGCCAGCAAGTTGTCGTCCCCGCCTTCTGGCAGCGCCATGTCCGCATATAGCACAGAGGCCGGGGTCCAGTTCATGCTACGGTCCATGAT
>JAEYWT010000345.1 GCA_023428865.1 Bacteroidota bacterium
GTCCGGAAGTGGAAGTGACCCCGAACGGCCCATTGCTGTTAAAGGGCAACTGCTCGGTGCGCCATGCCGATGGCCGAAATGAGACCCGTGAGAAGGTGACGGCCTTCTGTCGCTGTGGGGCTTCGGCCAACAAACCCTATTGCGATGGTAGCCACCGGAATTCAGGTTTCGAAGGCTGATCTCATCAGGCCGGATCCCCGCTCCATCGTCCTTTTTACGTGCATCGCCGAGGCGTAGGGGTTAACTTTGTACCTTTACTAGACCGCTGACCACCGTTATGATCTTTCAGGATCCACACCACGTACCGTTGAGCCCTGCCCAGAAGGCTCGACGGATCAACATGGACAGTGACCTGTATGGCACCTTCGCTGAGATCGGCGTGGGACAGGAAACCGTCCGCCACTTCTTCCGCGCTGGTGGGGCTTCGCAGACCATCGCGAAGGCCATGAGCGCGTACGACAAGGATTTCAGCAACGCCATCTACGGCAAGGAACCGGGCAACCGCTTCGTTTGCGAAAGCCGCTTGATGAACATGCTGACCCACGAGTTCGGCTTGATCAAAGAGCGACTGAACCGTGGTGATCATCCTACGAAGAAGTTCTTCACCTTCGCCAATACCGTGGCTGGGAGCACCTTCGAGCGCCCACACAGCGGCCATGGCTGGATCGGTGTGCGGTTCCAGACGGCGCCGGATGCTCCCACCAACGACGTGATCATCCACGTGCGCTTGCACGATCCTGACATCAGCCTGCAACAGGAGAGCATCGGGGTGATGGGTGTGAATCTGCTCTACGGATGCCTGATGCAGCACACCGATCCGCAGACCATCATGACCGCGCTTTACGACAACGTAAGCCGGCACGTGGTGGAAGTGGATATGATCCAGATGAACGGGCCTGCGTTCGCCAACGTGGACAATCGCCTGTTGAGCCTTCAGTTGGTCAAGCGTGGCTACACCGATGCCGTGCTCTTCGGCCCTGATGGACAAAACCTCCAGGCCAGTGAAGCGCTCTACAAGAAGAACATCCTAGCCATCCGCGGCAGCTTCCGTCCGGTGACCAAGGTGAACATCGACATGATCATGAACGGCTACAACATGTTCATCAAAGAACAGCGTGTAGACCGCCAGAACCTGCAAGTGCTCTTCGAGATCACCCTCAACAACCTGCGCTCCGATACCGGCGATGTGGATGAGAAGGATTTCATCGATCGCGCGGATATCCTCTGTTCACTCGGGCAGACCGTGCTGATCAGCAACTACCAGGAGTACTACAAGCTCGTGGAGTATTTCAGCCGGTACACCAAGGCTCGCATGGGTGTGATCCTGGGCGTGAACAACCTGATCGATGTGTTCGACGAGAAGTACTATCGGCATCTGAACGGTGGTATGTTGGAAGCATTCGGTATCCTCTTCACTCGTGATCTCAAGATCTACGTTTACCCGAGCCGCGCTTCGGAGAAGGACGAGATCATGACCACCCAGAACATGCCGGTGCATCCGCGCCTGCAGCCGCTCTACGACTACCTGCTCTTCAACAAGCGTATCGTAGACATCAACACCTTCGATCCGAACGTGCTCCACATCTTCAGCAAGCATGTGCTGGACCTGATCAGGCAAGGCAAAGGTGGTTGGGAAGACCTCGTGCCACCCTACGTGGACAATATGATCAAAGACAATCGCTTGTTCGGGTACAAACCAAGCAACAAGGAGGCAGGTTTGGCGCAAGCCTGATCGTTACGGATCCGTTCCCACGGCATTGAAGGGTCATGCCGAACAACCATCGAACGGGTTCCATCCTATTGAGTGCCGTATTCAGTGCAGCGTTCTGTATGGTGCATGCCCAAGGGATCGTAGAACGATGCCCTACTCCTGCGCGCGCTACCCGGACGATCCACGCTACTGGCTCGTTCGCCGCATGGTTGCGTAAAGTGCCCCTGTTGCCACCGAATACCCCTGTCCTACTCTACAGTGGTGAACGCAAGTACCGCCAGGACGTGCATGCCGCCGTGTTGGACATCAGTGTAGGGTCGAAAGACCTGCAACAATGTGCCGACGCCATCATGCGATTGCGTGCCGAATACCTCTTCGCGCAAGAGCGTTTCGACGATATCCACTTCAACTTCACCAGTGGGTTCAACGCTGAATTCTCACGCTGGGCCAAGGGTGAGCGTATCAAGGTGGACGGCAACCGTTGCAGTTGGGTGGCTACCGGCAAGCCTGATCTGTCCCATGCGAACCTACTTTCCTACCTCGACAAGGTGTTCACCTACGCTGGTACCTTGAGCTTGGCCAAGGAACTACGACCGGCACTGGATCTTCCACTCGAAGCCGGTGATGTCTTCATTCAAGGCGGAAGTCCCGGCCATGCGGTGATCGTGATGGATGTTGCCACCTTGGCAGACGGTCGAAAAGCCTTCCTGCTCGCACAGAGCTACATGCCGGCACAACAGATCCACCTGCTGAAGAATGAGCGGCACCCCGAGCATGGAGCTTGGTTCGTGGAGGGTGAAGATGGCCAGCTTTATACGCCTGAATGGACCTTCTCTTGGAGCGATCGGAAGCGGTGGTAGGGCATTCACCAGTCTAGGTTGACCGGATCCAGATCGAGTTCTTGCAGGATCTGTTCGCGTAGGTTCTCAGGGTAAATGCCGAAGGGTCCCAGTGATACGAACAGGTCATCTTCACCGGAATCCTGCAGTTCGAACAATCACCTTTGTCCTTCTGTACGAAGTATGCGTTCACACAGCACGCCACCGATCGCATAGGCCACGTTGGTGTGTTCGTTGATGGTGAGCGGCTCGTAACTGCTCAATACCCTTTCAAGATCAATGGTCGCGCCCGACTTGAGGTATTCCTTCAGGTTGGCTCGGTGCCAGGTGAAGGGGTGTTCAGCACTTCCGGCGAGCAAGGTGGCCAGGCCTTCATCCAACACCCAAGGTCTTGCCCGGAATCTGCTCCCGGTGAAGAGGTGTACGATCTCATGGGTGTGCAGCTCCTTATCGTTCCCAGAGAAAACGATATCCTTACCCTCGGCCCTTCCGCCGGTCGGGAATAGGTGCATGATGGGGTGTTGTTGGTAGCCACGGATCTGAAAGAGTTCCGCTGGGCCGATGCACGAATAGAAGGTGATCGGAAAAACCGGCACCTCGAAGAAACGTGACAAGCGCTCCACATCCTTCACCTGTTCGTTCGCTTGTGCGAGCGAGAACCGCCGTTGTGGAGATACTACGAAGGTGATGGGCCAAGGACCTTTCGTTCCCATGTTCGTGTGCGGTGGTCCAAGGGAACGCCCAGGCGCGCCCCTTCAGGTGTTCACGTTGCCAGGAAGTCGAAGGCATACCGAATGCGTTCAACATTTCCATGCTCATCCTCCTTGGTCCATAGAACGCTCAAGAGGCGCTCGTTCGGATCTCCAGTGTTGGAGATCATAGTAAGTCTTGGCGGGTAGCGAGCATCACCCAAGCTATCGAACTCGGCAGAATAGAGTTCGGCATGGATCCCGCCGAAGCGATCCAGATCTGCTGGAAGCCAATAGTCGTTGCCTTTCGTTGTGTCCAGCTTGTTCTGGCAGAACCGGCGGAGGCAGGCAATGGCTTCGGCATTGAACGCATCGGTGGTATCCACGGCTGGTAGTATGCGGAGGTCGCCGAAGGTGTATGCCGAAGAATTGGTACTAGTATCTGCACCAAACGTTTGGTCTGCGGTGTGCCCACACGAGATAAGCCCGAACAAGATCGTGAGGTGGATCAACGATGGCATCTGTTGGCAAAATAAGTTGATGGCTACTTCGATCTCGAGCAGGGTTGGATCGAACTCCTGATCACTTGGTCGCGGAATAGGCAAGATGATTGGCGATACTACCGATCTTGCGGGGCCATGTCAGAGCCACAGGCCAATCCCTCCCTCTCCTTCCAAGGCCACAAAGCCGCCATCTACGCGCTCTGTAAGGCACAGGACCATGGTGCCTTCCTAAGCGCGGGGGGCGATGGCATCGTTGTTCGTTGGCAATTGAATGCACCACAAGCTGGTAGGGCCATTGTCAACGTGGGTGAACCCATATTCAGTCTGTTGGTGCTCGAACAGGCATCTAGGATCCTCATCGGCACAGGCACTGGACGGCTCTTGGTGGTCGATCTTCTCACCAAACGCGAGATCCAGGTCGTTCAAGCGCACACGAAGGGCATCTTCAGGATCACCTTGCTAAACGACCATTCTTTAGCATGTGCCGGTGGCGATGGTGTATTGAGCATCTGGAGTTTCGAGGAAGGACCAAGCTCCACGTTGACCCTTCTACGGCGGATCCCAATTTGCGAGGAGAAGCTGCGGGATATCATGCTCACTTCAGACCGCCAAAGGATGGTGGTGGCCTGCGGCGATGGAACCATTCGGGAACTAGACCTCCCACACCTGAACGAGCTGCAGCGTTTCGATGGTCATGAGAAAGGCGCCAACTGCGCTGTCTTCCACCCCTTCAAACCGGTTCTGATCAGTGGTGGTAAGGATGGCCAGGTGAAAGTGTGGCGTTCCGATGGCACACTGGCCTTGAAGTTCGCAGCGCACAAGGGTTCCATCTATTCCGCCACCTTCGACCCACAAGGTCGGTTCTTGGTCACGGCCGGGCGCGATGCCCTGTTGAAAACGTGGGATGCGAACACCATGGATCCGGTATGGCGATCCTCACGCGAAAAGCGGCACCATACCCATTCGATCAACGCCCTGTTATGGCTCGATGATGTGCTGTTAACGGCAAGTGATGATCGACGGGTGCAAGGGTGGTAAATCCCTGTGTGATCCGACCTAACCCCAATTCTTCACGTACCAAGGCACGGCTTTCCGCAAGCCCGCACGTAGATCGATGGTGGGTGAATATCCCAGCAACTCTCTCGCTTTACTGATGTCTGCCAAGGAATCCCGGATATCACCTGAGCGCTCGGCCACATGCTTCACACCCACTTGGGCGATCGTTGGATCCATGGTGGCAAGTTCAGTCCGAAGTGCATCCACCAACTCCAACAAGGTGGTGCGTGATCCGTAGGCCACATTGAACACTTCGCCTACACAACGTGGATCCTTTGCCGCCACTGCTTGTATGATCACCTGGGCCACATTCCCCACATAGGTGAAGTCGCGTGATTGCAACCCATCTCCATGGATCTGCGGGTCCTCGTGTTTCAACAAACTGCGGATGAATTTCGGGATCGCTGCCGCATACGGACCTTCGGGGTCTTGCCGTTCGCCGAACACATTGAAGAACCGAAGTCCAATAGTATCGAATCCGTGAAGTCGTGTGTAGAGCTGGGCGTACACCTCATTCGTGACCTTGGTAACCGCATAGGGTGAAAGTGGGCGACCGATGTTGCTCTCCCGCTTCGGCAACTCCTTGGAATCGCCGTAGACACTGGAGCTCGATGCATACACGAACCGCTGGATGCCTTCGAACCGCGAAGCTTCCAACATATTGAGGAAGCCTGTGAGGTTGGTGGCATGCGTGGCCAGTGGGTCCTTGATGGAGCGTGGTACCGAGCCCAGTGCGGCCAAGTGTACCACCACGTCCACACCCTTGGCCGCTAGCGCACAATCCCCCGCCGATCGGATGTCACTTTCGATGAACTCGAATTCGGGCAAGCCTTCCAGGTGTGCGATGTTGTCCTGCTTGCTGGTGGCCAGGTTATCCATACACCGCACGGTATGGCCTTCTGCCAATAGGGCGTCACAGACATGGCTGCCTATGAAACCTGCGCCGCCAGTTACGAGGATGTGGCGCGGGCTTTTATAGGTCATGGGGCGTTCTGTTCGTGGTCAAAATTATCCATCACGATCAAAGTGTGTCGGGCTTAGCCAACGGGTTCTCCATGATCACCCTTTAATGGCCGCGCCATACCAGATCGTGTGCTGCGAACGTGGAACCAACGGTGCTAGTACCTCATCTACCCGTGCGAGCAGATCGCGTTGGCCTTCGCTCCTACCCAAGTTGGCGAATAGACCCGTGGTACCGTCATGTACGTTGGCGAACCGTTTGAACAGGTCGCGGTCTGCGGCGTAGTCCAAGTATCGCCAATAGCTGCTCCAAGACACGTATCGCTTGCGGAGCCAACCGTGTAAGGCTGTGCCGTGCAGGTTCTCGGCGAAGAGCAACACACCACCAGGACGCAACACCCTGTGCATTTCCGCGATGGCCTTTGCCTGGGCTTCTTTGGTCCCAAGTGCGCCGATCACGCTCTTGAAGAAGACGATGTCGTAACTGGCATCGGCAATGGGCAACGCGGTGGCATCCGCTTGTTGGTATCGGATGCGATCCTGAACACCGTATTGCTCATGCAACGCTTTCGTCTCCGCCGGGAAAGGCCGTAGATCAGTACACGTGACCTCTATGCCCAGTGCAGCGAGCCAGAGGCTTAAGCCACCCTCCCGCTCTCCAATGCCCAAGGCTGTCGCAGGCCGATGCTGGGGTAGGTGTTTGGTCCATATGGCCAGCGCCCGAGACCAGCTACGCACCTCCCATTGGAAGATGTCTTTGAGCGATGGTGCTTCAGGCATGGTGCAAAGGAACGAGGCGGCTCGGGGGCCGCCTCGTTCGGGTTGTCAATTCAATTTGGTACTTCAGGATCACTTGGCAACGGCCACTGATCGCTTTTCGCGGATCACGGTGATCTTCACCTGACCCGGATAGGTCATCTCGTTCATGATACGATCAGCGATGCTCAAGCTCATTTCATCGCTCTGCTGGTCGGTGATGCGTTCACTTTCCACCATCACACGCAGCTCACGGCCGGCTTGGATGGCGAAGGCTTTGGTAACACCATTGTAGCTCATCGCCAGGCTCTCCAGGTCCTTCAGGCGTTGGATGTAGGCTTCGGTGGCTTCGCGGCGGGCTCCTGGGCGAGCGCCACTGATGGCATCGCATGCTTGCACGATCGGCGAGAGCAAGGTGGTCATCTCGATCTCGTCGTGGTGGGCACCGATCGCATTCACCACATCCGGTTTCTCACCATACTTCTCTGCCAGTTTCATGCCCAGCAGTGCGTGCGGCAATTCTGGTTCTTCGTCAGGTACCTTGCCAATATCGTGCAACAGACCGGCGCGTTTGGCGGCTTTCGGATTCAAGCCCAGCTCAGATGCCATGATGGCGCTCAGGTTCGCTACTTCACGGCTGTGCTGCAACAGGTTCTGACCGTAGGAACTGCGGTATTTCATGCGGCCCACCATCCGGATAAGCTCGGCATGTAACCCGTGGATGCCAAGGTCGATGCACGTGCGTTTGCCGGTTTCGACGATCTCGTCTTCCAAGTGCTTCTTCGTCTTGGCCACGATCTCTTCGATCCGTGCCGGATGGATACGACCATCCTTCACCAGTTGGTGCAGGGCCAATCGAGCCACCTCGCGTCGTACGGCATCGAAACAGCTCAGGATGATGGCACCTGGCGTATCGTCCACGATGATCTCCACGCCGGTCATCTCCTCCAATGTGCGGATGTTGCGGCCTTCCCGACCGATGATACGACCCTTCACATCGTCGTTCTCGATGTGGAACACACTTACACTGTTCTCCACAGCGTGCTCCGTAGCCACGCGCTGGATGGTCTGGATCACGATGCGCTTGGCCTCTTTGTTGGCCGTCATCTTGGCTTCTTCCTGAATGTCCTTGATGGTGGCCATGGCAGCGGTGCGGGCCTCATCCTTCAGGCTTTCCACCAGTTGCTTTTTGGCTTCATCAGCATTCAGGCCACTGATGCTTTCGAGCAGTTGCACCTGTTTGGCATGCATCTTTTCGGTCTCTTCGCGGCGACGCTCCAAGCCCGTCACCTTCTGCTGAAGCTCTTCCTTCAGGCGGTCCACCTGTTTCTCCTTGTTGGCGAGGTCTTGCTGCTGGCGGCTCAATTGCTGTTCGCGTTGCTTGGCCTTGTCCTGCGCCTGGTTGATGTGCCGTTCGCGTTCGCGGACTTCCTTCTCGTGCTCTTCTTTCAGTTGAAGGAATTTCTCTTTCGCCTGCACGATCTTTTCCTTCTTCAAGGCTTCGGCCTGCACTTCGGCTTCTTTCAGGATGCCGCCGCTGCGCTTCTTCAACGCTGCGTTCAGTACTACGTAAACGATCGCTCCTCCGCCTACTAGGCCTGCGAGTACGCCGATCAGAATGCTTATCATGTCCATTGTTCCACTTATGTTAAGTGGACCAAGTAGCATCCCAAGTTAGGGCCCGTTCCGGGGCGAAGGCGGGTCTATGGTCGAAGATCGGCGAGCATGCGTTCGATGGCGCCCAAGGCGGTTTCCACTTCTGCTTCCTGCCGGGTGGCCGTAACGTTCAGCGCGCGGACGGTAACCTCCAAGGCGGCCATGGCCAACAGGTCCTGTTTGTCGGTCAACGGGTAGTTGGCCTTCAAACGGGCTATGCTCTCATTGATCTCTTCCACGGCACGGCGCACGTTCTCCTCTTCCGATGCTTGTACCGTAAGCGGGTAGGCTCGGCCTGCTAATTCAACCCTGATCGATCGTTCTTCCATGGTTCCGTGGTTGACCGTTGGCTACGCTTTCAACAGCGCCAGGCATTGGTCTATCTCGTTCACCAGTTCGTCGATGCGATCCTTCGTTCCCGGATCGGCCGTGCCGCCACCAGCGGTACGCCCTTTCCGAAGGACTTCGTTCTCCCGTTCCAGTTCGGTCACGCGGGCGCGCAACACCTCTTCCTTGCGGTGGTGATCGCGTACTTCGGCCTCCAACTCACTTGCCTTGGTGCGCAAGGCCTGGTGCTCCCGTGCCAATCGGGATACCTGTTCCTGCACTGCTTGCAAGCGGTCGGTTAGCGTGTTCATCGAACTTCCGGGGACCGTACATGGTCCGAGGTCAAAGATAGGATCACCCGCTTGTTGAGCACGCCTTTTGTTTGAACCCCAAGGTGTTCATCAGGTCTGGTCGCGCCCTGGGTACCGCTGGGATCACCGGCCTAGCTTGCACCCCCATCGTTCCCAACCACTCCCTTTTTCTACCGATGCCCTTCGCTCCGATCATGCCGAACCCTAGGTTCATTCTTCTGAATATCAGCCTAATGTCGACCGCCAGTCTACTAGGTCAGGGGACGATCAAGTTCATCCCACCAATGGACCATGCCATAGAGCTGAGCGGTAATTTCATGGAGCCCCGGGGAGACCATTTCCACTCCGGCCTGGATATCCGCACCCAGGGAAAGGAGGGTTTACCGGTGAAGGCCGTGGCCGATGGCTGGGTAAGCCGCATCAAGATAAGCCCATGGGGTTATGGTAAAGCCGTTTATATCGACCACGCTGATGGACACACCTCTGTTTACGGCCACTTGCAGGTGTTGAAAGGTCCCGTAGCCAAGGCCTGCCTGGATGCCCAATACCGCCAGAAAGACTTCAGCATCGACTTCACCCCGGAGAAAGGAGCCGTAACCGTTAAGCAAGGTGATGTGATCGCCTTGAGCGGGAATACCGGTGGAAGTGGTGGGCCTCACCTCCATTTCGAGATCCGCCGCACGGGCGATCAGCATGCGCTGGACCCCGAAGCAATGGGAATAAAGGTGCCCGATCGGGTGAAACCGGAGATGATCGGTGTGCGGCTATACCCGTTGAATGATACCTCCAGTGTGGGACCCTACCCCGCCAAAGCGAAGGGTTTCGCCACCGAAGGCAGCGACGGACGCTATACGCTAAAAGCCGATGCCAGACCAATGGCCTATGGCACCGTTGGACTGGCGCTGCATACCATTGATCGGTACGATGGACTTGCAGCCAAGTGCGGTGTGCGAAGGATCGAGCTCTTCGTGGACAGTGTTGCCACATTCAGCACGGTGTTCGACGAGATCGACTTCAACACTACCCGCTATTGCAACGCGCATATGGACTATGCCTTGTTCAAGGGCAGCAAGATGGAGTATCATCGATGCTACAAACAGCCCAACAATAAGCTGCGCATCTACGGCAAGGAACCGGCGCAAGGGCAGATCACGCTAGAGCCAGGCCAACAACGGCACATCCGGTTCAAAGCCACCGATGCCAATGGTAATGTGAGTGAACTTACATTCATGCTCGTTGGCGGCACTGCAGAGCAAGCCCGCACGTGGTCGCCTACCGAAGCCCCGGCCGGTAGCCTTTTCCGCTACGATACAGAGAACGTGCTGAAGGAAACAGGCGTTACCCTGACCATACCCGCCATGGCCTTATACGACGATACGTATGTGCGCTACGAACGCAAGTCTGCGCCAGCCCGCGGCCTTTCGCCCCTGCACATGCTGCACGAGCCGCTAACACCGCTCCAGACAAATGGTGCCTTGCGTATCGAAGTGCCGGATCTACCTGAAAAATTGCATAGCAAGGCCTTGATCGTTCGGGTTGATGGCGAAGGACGATCCAGTGCCATTGGTGGAAGCAGCTATGCCAACGGCGCTGTCAGTGCCAACATCCGCGCTTTCGGTAATTACACCGTTATGGTGGACACTGTGCCTCCCGTGATCACGAACGTGGATCTGAAACCGGATATGAAAGCCCGCTCACGCTTCACCATCAAAGTGAGCGACAACCTGAGCAGCGTGGAAAAGTGGAAAGCCACCATGGACGGTAATTGGGTGCTGATGGAATACGAACCCAAGACCAAGTCGCTTACCCATACCTTCGATGAGCACTCCAACAAAGCTGGCACCAAGACCTTTGTACTGGAGGTGACCGACGAACGTGGCAATACAGCACGTTTCGAGCAGAAGTTCACCCTCTGAACCACTCCACTTCTTGATGGTGGTGAGCCGTTACGAAGCGATGGTTCGTCATTGTTCGGATACGCGGACCTCTTCGGCTGCGTTCTTGTATCATGCGTAAACGAGGACTTCTCGGTTTGAACCTAGCGTTGGTCGGGGGCAGCCTATTGGCGGTTCGCACCTTGTTGCCGGAACCTATACAACTGCCAACTGAACGCACCAGACAATTGCGCGATGGCGACATCGTTTTCCAGCAGACCGGTGGAGAGCAAGGCCGTGCTGTGGAGTTGGCCACGGGTTCTCCCTGGACACATGTTGGGGTGCTCTTCAAGGAGGAAGGTCGCTGGATGGTGTACGAGGCCGTCGGTCCAGTGAGGACCATCCCGTTGGATGAATGGGCGGCTCATGGAAATGATGGTTTGTGGGTGGCCAAGCGCTGGGTGTACGCCGAAGCCCAGCCCGATGGTACCCTACGCGATGCACTGCGCAAAGCCGGTGCTCGGTTCAAGGGCCTCCCTTACGATCTGGAATTCCGTTGGGGCGATGAACGCATCTATTGTTCCGAGCTGGTCTGGAAGACGTATGCCGAAGGATTGGGGGTACAGCTCTGCCAACCCAAACCCATGCGCGACCATGCTCTTGGCTCGCCTACCGTGCAAGAGGTCATGCGGCAACGATATGGCGCAGCACCTCCGCTGAATGAAACGATGATCGCGCCGGGAGCCTTATTCGATTGTCCGCTCTTGCGCACTGTGGCCGAGCGGTGATCGGCCATTCCCCATACCATCATTAAATTGGCCCCATGTTCCGCCCGGTTATTGGTGTACTGGCACTTCTGATACTGGCCTCTTCGTGCAAGAAGGAGGAGGCCAAGCAGTACAAGGTATCCTTACGGGCCACCTGTTTCGATTGTCTAGTGCAATACGCCTCCGGACCGGACCGCGGACGCTATGATACCCTCGCTGGTTTCGTGGAGGGCACCGATACCATCCGCGAGACGGGTATGTATGAACTCGTGATGAAGCAGGACGAGGCCCTCTTCTTCCGTGCGTGTCGCATTTGGCCCGATAGCGGCAGCTTTGGAGATATCGAACTTTCTGCGGAAGGCGACATTGAACCCATCTACCACGCTGTTCCTGCACAGGAAGTCTGTGGGGTGATCAACCGCGAGGTGCAGTTCCGGTGATCGGGATGACCGGCTCCGAGCAGGTGTATAAGCCCGGCGCACGGTCATCCACTTTATCAACCACCTAACGTGTAGCCTTGCCTACCCTCTCACCGGCGGCAACCTAGCACATAGGCTCTTGCAGGTACGCTTTCCGAAACGGGTGTCACTCACGTGCTCTCAATCACGCGATCGCACACATTCATCCAACGCGGTGCGAATTTACCGCCGTTGTGTGACCACAACGTCACAGGATCGCATGCTTTCTATGAACCTTCCGTTGGTGACGGATCATTCGTGATCCCGTCCGTAGCCTTTGCGGTTCTGATCCCAGAGTTCCTGTTCGGCTTTCAGAACCGCCTTCAGCGAATCACTCACGCTTTTCTGCTCGAAACGGTCCAGATCAGGTTGGCCGGCCACGACCCATGCACTATACCAGATGTTGCCTAACGATACGATGGACGCGTTCATACGCTGTTCCACCATGCCCAACATCTCCGCTTCGTAGGCCAGCGTGAAGTCGCGCGAGTACATCCGCATAGCACCACGTCCACGATCCTCGAACACATACTTGCGGTCTTCGGGATACTCCCGGCTCAAGCGCTTTTCAATACTGAACACACTATCCACGAGCATGTGGCTGGCGTAAACCGCTTCCCACGCAGCATCCAGGATGCGATCAACGTACGTGGCGCGACCCAACAAGTGATCGTAGTTCTCGGCGCTCAATTCCGGGATACGGCTTTCCCAGAACGCGTGTATACCGTGCTGATTGGTGAGCTGGCCGTTGTAGTTCTCCGTAGTGTGCAGGGGTACGTGGGCATCTCCCACATAATGCCCGATCTCCGCGCTGTTGCGCAGGATACGGTCCACATCACCACGCTGGAACGACGAGACCAGCCGGCCGAACATGACCTCGATGTGCCAGGGTACGATGCCATAAGCCTGCAAGGTGTCCTCGGTGTACTTGGCAACAGCCTCCTTCCATGTGCGCGGCATCACCTCGAAGGGGTCAACGCCGCCATGTGCATAATGATCGATATCGATATAGTGGCGTTGAGCTTCACCTTCCACCGCATACCGCCGTTTGTCGGGATCAACGGCATGGTCGGTGATGAAGTCGATATGCCGTTTGTAGAATCCGAACATCTCGGGAGGAAGCGTGAAACAGGCCATACGATTGATGCGCTTGTGGCCATAGAAGCCCCACGCATGAGCGGGTTCCACAGTGCGCGT
>JAEYWT010000375.1 GCA_023428865.1 Bacteroidota bacterium
AAAGGAACTGATACGATATGGGCCGCAACAGGATGATGGCACCATTCTCCTGGGCGCACGCTCACCGGCGCGGTGCATCCTCTACACCGCCACGAACGGTTTCGCGGTGATCGCGTTGGAAGGGGAACGGTTCGAGCCATTGGGCAGAGATGGCGCTGGTAGGATCATCGGCCATTTGGTAAAAGACGACGGCCGCCAACAGGTGGTGCGGGTGGATGCGGATGGGCGCACCGAGGTGGTCCATGAACTGATCCCCGGAACCGCCGTGGAGCCCTTGGTCACCGGGCGCACATCACGCGGTGCCTTGTATCGTGTCGCCACGCCAGATAGGGTCTTGCGTTACTATGATACCTATTCGGAAACCGATTTTGCTGACCATACACGCCGCAACGATGATCATCGTGTGCGCTCGGGAGACCCCATCCATCGCCCGTTGAACTACACGCCGTTGCCCGATCGTGGGCTGCGGATGGAAGGGACACGTGTGCTGGATGGCACGGATAAGGTCCTGTTCGATCTGGCAGTAGAACACCCCGAGGTCATGGGGCGCTTGAAAGGGTGCTTGGTGGATAGGAACGGAGGTGTGTGGGTGGCTACGGAATTCGGCCTGCACCACATTGAAATGCGGAAGGATGTGTTCCGACGTATCATGCACAAGAACGATGGTTCGTTGATGGGACTGCTCTGCCGCGGCATGGCCATGAACGGGAACGAACTATGTCTGAGCACGGAGTGGCAAGGGGGTTATGTATTGAAGATGAACGGCGATGAGGTGGGCGTGGAGACCCAAGAAGCCCCGCTTTACCTGTTCGCCTCGCACGTAGCGCAAGATGGCACCTGGTGGCGCGGGGGCACCAACGTGGTGGTCTCTCGCACGCCGCAGGGCAACTCGCGCACTTATGCGGTTGCGGACGAGATCTGGAACATCCTCACCAATGTGGAAGGTGAAGTACTGTTGGGTGGACTGCACGGCATGCACCTGCTCGATCCCAAGACCGGAGCAGAGCGCAGTTGGAACGACCCAAGGCATCCGGAGTTGGAGCAGGCGCTCGTGATGCAGTTCCAACACATGCCTGATGGCACCGTACTGGCCACCACCTCGAAAGGGCTCTACCAATGCGGTCCGGGTGGCCATGTGGTGCGCCGCTGGTGGACCGGCGGAACGGGTCGCGATCATCTGCCTTACCACGATCTGCACCACTGCTATATCGACGCGGACGGGCTCATGTGGCTGTCCACGCGTGGCACCGGCCTGGTCTGTTTCGATCCCCGCACCGGCCGGCAGCAGGAGTACACCATGCGCAATGGCTTCCCCAACAACATGGTTTATGCTGCTTATGAGGATGACAATGGCCAATTGTGGCTACCCACCGATGGTGGTATCGTACGTTTCGACAAACGATCGCGGCAGAGCACCGTCTTTACCACGGCGGATGGCATCACCAACGATGAGTTCAACCGCTTGGCGCATACCCGCGGCCCCGATGGCACCTTGTACTTCGGTGGCTTGAACGGCATAACGGCCTTCCATCCCGATGCCTTCGCTCCGGTGAACGACCGACAGCGCGCGCCGGTGGTACTGACGCGTTTCGAGCGCTACTCGGCGGAACAAGGCGGCCTGGTGGATCGTTTGGCCGAAACGACCACCACCGAAGGCATCACCTTGTCGGCAGAAGATCGTTCCATTCGGTTGTCGTTCGCCATGCTGTCCTACGAAGGCTCTGGCCGAACGCTCTACGCCTGGCGCCTCGCCGGTGTGGAAGACGATTGGAACTACCAGTACGAGCCCACCTTGCGGTTGGATCGGTTGCCGTTCGGCCGCTATGTTCTGGAGGTGAAGGCGCGCGATGGACTGGGCACATGGAGCGGGCGACAATTGGAGCTACCCATCACCGTGGAGCAGCCATGGCATGCACACCGGGCCTTGTGGGTCGGCTTGGGCGCACTGGTGGTGATCCTGCCCTTGCTGGTGCGTTGGTACCTGCGGCGCCGGGCTACTCGACGGGTGGGTGTTGAAGCTTCGTTGGTGGCGTGATCTTCGGGTGCCGAGCGCCCCGTGTACTTTCGCCGCATGAAAGCACTGATCCCCGTTGTGTTGTTGTTGGGTCTCTCGGCCTGTGGTGGCAACGATGGTGTACCCGAAGGCGAAGTGGTGGATAGTACCGCCACAGCAGCATCCACCGTGCTCGATCTGGCGCAGTACGATACCCCATTGCTGGTTGAACTGGGCGACCTGGCTACGCTGGGCGTGGATACACCAAGTGTGAAGTGGAACGAAGAATTCGGCCACTTGGAGGTGAACGCAGGCGAGCATTTCGGCTTGTTGATCACCGAAGAGCCCGGCGACCTGGCGCGGTTGAAAGCCGACCTGGACCGCGACATGCTGCGTAAACACACGGTGATCGAGGAAGCACCCGAAAAGCTCGTGTACCGTTCGGAGTTCCCCGATGATGCTGGCACCTACATCCACTTCTACCGCACGGTGCACGTGGGCGATCGCACCTTCGTGGTCACCGATGCCGAGCAGCGCCGCTTCAACGAGGCGGATGTGAAACGCATGTTGGGCTCTATCAAAGCGAAGGTGGCCGCATGAGGGCATGGCTGTTGAGCGCACTGCTGTTGGTGGTTGGCCAGGCGGTGGCGCAAGGGGAGAAGGAGTGGCTGGCCGGGCTTGATCAGTATTGGGCAGGCATCGATTCGGCCTACCGGGACACCCTTCATTCGCCGCTGCCCAAGCCGGAGCGGAAGGGTTTCGTGGCGCTGCCCCGGTTCAGTCCGGACCGCAGTTACCAGGTTAGTGCCCGTTTCGAGCCGCAGATCGGGGAGGTCTTCGGCATGAAGACCAGCACCGAACGGGAGCCGAAATACCAGAGCGTGGGTACCCTCTTCTTCACCTTGAACGGTCAGGAAGAGCAGCTCACGGTCTATAGGAACGTTGACCTCAGTCGGTTGGAAGAATACCGCAACTACCTTTTCGTGCCCTTCACCGACCTTACCAACGGCGAAACCACCTATGGCGGAGGGCGTTACCTCGATCTGCAAGGCCCCTTGGGCAAGGAGGTGGAGTTGGACTTCAACCGGGCCTACAACCCGTATTGTGCTTATGGCGGGGCGTATTCGTGCCCTATCCCCCCGGTGGAGAACCACTTGGAGGTGGCGGTAAGAGCCGGGGTGTTGAAGCATCACGACTAGCGCAGGGTTCGACGAACGCAACCTATTGGTCGACGGCCCGTACACAGGGCGTCGAAAAGGCTTAGGAATACCCGTTCGGATCGGTTATTCTTGCAGCTTCACCGGACAACAGCCATGCGCTCCATCAACCTACTCTTCGCCGCTGCTTTGAGCGTGCCAGTCTCTGCTGGCGTTATCGTGCTCGAGGGCAACTACCAAGGCAAGAACATCTTCATCCAGAACCCCTTCTCCGAAGCCGGTGTAGGTTTCTGCGTGTTCGAGGTAACGGTGAACGACCAGATCGCCACCGACGAGATCAACAGCAGCGCCTTCGAGGTGGACATGAACAACTTCGGCCTGAAGTTGAGCGACAAGGTGGTGGTGAAGGTGAAACACAAGGATGGTTGCACCCCCGTGGTGTTGAACCCCGAAGTGCTGAAGCCCAAGAGCACCTTCGACATCGTGAAGCAGAGCATCAGTGCGGATGGTACCTACACCTGGACCACCACCAACGAGACCGGCGAGCTGCCCTTCATCGTAGAGCAGAAGCGTTGGAACAAATGGGTGAAGGCCGGTGAAGTGATGGGGATCGGCAAACCCGGCGAACACAGCTACGAGTTCAAGATCACGCCACACAGCGGCGAGAACACCTTCCGCATCAAGCAAGTGGACCTGAGCAAACGCGCGCGCTACAGCGAGGCGGTCACCTACTCCTCCAGCACCACGCCCATCACCTGGAGCCCACCCAAGCCCAAGGACGAGATCATCTTCAGCGGCACCACCCTGTTCGAGATCTACGACCAGTATGGCAACATCGTGAAACGTGGATACGCCGACCGTGTGGAAGTGGCCTCCTTGAAGAAGGATCTCTACTACCTCAACTACGACAACAAGCTTGGCGAGACCTTCATCAAGCGTTGATCCATCAGAACAGCAATGGAAAGCCTCCCAGCAACGGGGGGCTTTCTTCTTTTCACACCTTCGCAGCATGATCCGCATCGAACACATCGGCATCGCCGTAAAAGACCTGGCTGCGGCCGAGGAATTGTACCACAGATTGCTGGGCACGCCGAGCTATAAACGCGAAGTCGTGGAGAGCGAAGGTGTGGTCACCTCCTTCTTCCAAGTGGGACCGAACAAGAT
>JAEYWT010000414.1 GCA_023428865.1 Bacteroidota bacterium
GGCCATGGCCGAGGCGGTAGGCGATTTCAGTACACGACCGGTACTACTGGCATGGAAAAGAAATGGGCAGCCATTGAGCGAACGCCATGGTCCTTTCCAACTAGTGGTGCCAGACGACCTGAAACCCGGTCGGAATGTGCGACAAGTGAAGATCCTTGAAGTGATCTCGCCATAGCAATGGAACCGATCAGCTGGCATGACTTCGAGAAGATACACCTTTGCGTGGGCACCGTGCTTACTGCGGAGGACCTACCGAATGCCCGAAAGCCAGCCTATGTGCTCACCATCGACTTTGGTCCGCATGGCGTGAAGCGCAGCAGTGCGCAGATCACGAAGCACTACACGAAGGGAGAGTTGATCGGTCGGCAAGTGGTGGCCGTGATCAACTTTCCGCCGAAGCGGATCGGCTCGGTCATGAGCGAATGTTTGGTCACTGGGTTTCCCGATGCGAACGACGACATCGTGCTCACCAGTGTGGAGCGGCCCTTGCCGAACGGAAGTCGACTGGCCTGATCGATCACCAGTTGCCGAGGATCGCGAGCAAAGCGATCATCGGTAGACCACCCTGCACCTGCAGGATCGCATCGGCCTTGTTGCAGAAGGGACCTTCGCCGAGGTAGACCGTATTGCCATCCAACACGAAGCCGCCATCGGTCTTATTGCAGAAGGCACCGTCAGCTCGGAAGATCTTCTGCTTGTCGAGTTGTAGTACACAAGCGCCACGGGTGCAGAACGCGCCGGAGCAGCGGTACACCTTGTCGCCTTCTACACGGAAGAGGCCAGTGCCGCGTTGGCCGAAGGCATCAGCACTGCGATACACGGCTTCATCATCATACACGAAGAGGCATGGCCCTTTGCTGCCGAAGGGTCCGCATGCTTGGTAGATGCGCCCTTTCTCCACCACATACGCCGCATCACCGATGTTCCCGAAAGGGCCGTAGGCATAGCGCACCACGACCTGCGCCTGCGCACTGATCGCGTAACAAACGAAAGCGAGCAAAAGCGTTCTCATCGGCGTTCGGTGGTGAAGCGCACCACATGGATCACACCCATGTTCAGGTCCTTCGTCAGGCGTGCGGTCAGTTGCATGGTGTTGGCGTCGTAGAGGTACTCATCGCGTTCCATGGCGCGATCATCATGCCAAAGCATGCCTTCGATCACATTGCCAGCTGCATCGTATACCCAGCTCCGTTTCGTGGTGCTGGTGCGATCCAGATCGGGCTGGTCCAGCCGTTCGATCAACCGGCCTTTCTCATCGTAGCGGAAGCTCACGCGCGAGCGTCGGTTGCTGATCAGGTAGCGATCTTCCACGCGACGGACATAGCCCAGCTTGTCGGTAACGGTGACCTGCTCGCGGAAGGGAAGGCCGTGGTTGTTGGTGAAGATCTTCTTCGTGGTACTGTCGTTGGGTGATTCGTACCGGAAATGCTCATCGCTGATCTCCGTGGTCTGTCCGGGAATGAGGTTGTAGCGGTCGGTGCCGAGGTTCTCTACCCGGGTGTAGGTCTCGCGAATGGCCCGGCCCTTATCGTCCAGCTCGATGTCATAGGCGAAGTGGCCGTTCAGGTCGTTGCGCAATCGTTTCCTAACGCGGCCCGCAGTGTCGTAGGTGTAGGTGGTGCTGGCCGTGTCAGAACCCGTGCCGGGCCTTCCATAGCTGTTGTTGGTGTACACCGGCAGTCCGCTCGGATTGAAGCGGTAGAGGTACTTCTCGTTCAGCTCGCGCATGGGTTGTCCGTCGCGTTTCACCATGCGCTGGCCGGTGATGCTGGTGATGTTGTTGCGTTGGATGAAGAGCGGATTGAAGTGCAGGTCCTGTGCATTCCCAGGGTCGGGGAGGATCAGCAGGGCTTGTGCGGATACGGCCAGCACCAACAACGAAAGGGACGTGGTCAGGAACGAACGCTTCATCGGATCAGCGGTAGAGCGGCATCAACGGTGGTCACAGGCAGTTGGCAGGCTTTTTCCACGCACACGAAGATCGTGCTTGTGGGGAGCGATCTGTTCTTCAGCAACGGCAATTCGCTGGCGGTGGTACTTCCGAGGTAGAGGCGATTGGGCAGGTAGTGCGGTGCGAACGCAGCGCGAAGTCGCGTCGCATCGGAACCTGTGATGGCGATCTCGTGCAGCGGGAAGGCGCGCATCAACAACCCTTGCGCCCAATGCGAATGACCGGTGGGGTAGTTGGCCAATGCCGTGGTACCGGCCTGTACGGCAAGGTCGCTCATGGTGATGTAGCGTTCATCATCGAATAGTGTGCCGAGGACGAAGAGGCTGTTGGCCAAGCTGCTGTTCGAGGCGGGGATCACATTGTCATGCAGTTCCATCGGTCGCGTGATCAGCGCGGGATCGAGGTCGCTGGTGAAGTTGAACAGGCCGGTGGCATCATCGTGGAAATGACGGATGGCGTGTTCGGCGAGTGCTCGGGCTTCGGTAAGCCAGCGCTCTTCGAAGGTGATGCCATACAAGGCTAGCAGAGCTTCTATGGTGAAGCAGTAGTCTTCCAGGAAGCCGTTGATCGAAGCGTGGCCGTCCTTGTACAGATGCCATAGACCACCGTTGCTCCGGCGGCACTGGCCCAGGATCAGTTCCATGGCACGGATAGCGCTCGTCTTGTACCCTTCATCACCGAGAACCTCGAACGCATCGCAATAGCCGGTCACCATCAGCGCGTTCCACGAGGTCAACGATTTGTCGTCGAGGCCTGGTCGTTCGCGTTGTTCGCGGGCGGCGAGCAAGGTGGCGTTCATGGCGGCCACACGCGCTTTCAAC
>JAEYWT010000015.1 GCA_023428865.1 Bacteroidota bacterium
GCGTACGGCATGCTTGTTTCTGGGGCACAGTGATCGGGCGCACGATACTTGTCTTGATCCAAGTAACTGTAGCGTTGCAATGACCGTGTTCCACGACATACCGTGCGATCGCGTTCAAGGTATTGGAATGGTATCTGCGGAACGAACTTAGATGGACCAAGCCATGGTGTTCCAACGGTTCGGTGAAAGTGGAATGCCTTGCGAGCAACATGTATGATGTGACGAACAAATGTGGAAGTGTCGGCAAGACCATCAGACGATTCTGTGATCGCGAAGACCGGATCCACGAACGGACAGAATGGGAAGGATCCAAATGCCCAAGCAGGCCGACGCTGCAATGGTTCGGCAGAGCCTACACCCGTTGATGAGCACGGATCACCGATGTAGGAGACTTGTACAAAAACAGAAAGCCGCCTGAGAGAGGCGGCTTTCAAAGGCAGGGAGAGGAGGATCCGGTCAACGCATCACACGCACCGTACCGGAAACGATGTGTTCTCGATCACGCACGACCACCACATAACTGCCCGCCGGCACGCCTGTGAGATCCATGGGGATGACCTGCCCGCTAGGAACACTGGAACGTACCGACTGCACCCGGCGCCCTGCGAGATCGAGCACTTCGATCTCGGCACCACCCCCAAAACCATGAGGTAGCTCAAGAAAGAAGTTTCCATCACTAGGGTCCGGGTATATCCTGATGCGAGGTGCCAGGGACTCATTGATCCCTACACCACAGCCATCTGACAAGCCAACTGAATTGATCGAACACAATGGGCCATCACCTTCCAAGCCGATCACCACTGGTGTTCCATTGGTGAACGGCCCTACGGTGTACTGACCGATCGCGTTCGCAGTAGTAGAGGCGACACCACGATCATTGGTGATGACGACTGCATCCGCGGAACCGAGCGAGGCAATGTCCACGACCACCCTGAAGCTACCTAGCACACAGTCATCCACCACGGAGAACTGCGCTTGTGGGGCGGTGCAACCATCGTAGCAGCCTACGACGTAATTCAACGGAGCCACTTGCCCAGTTGCGCAACTACCCGAAGCATTGGCGATCAGTTGAAGCATGATCGTATTGCTGAAGACGGAGGAGGTGAAGATCTGCCCTGTGAGGTCGCCCGCAGTGATCACACCAAGCACGGGATCGGAGAATTCATCAGCTCCATCGAATACGTTGATCACATCACCAGAAGCCAACACACCCGACGTGAAGCGCACACCGATACGGTCGTTCGCATCGGCCCCACTATACGCCCAGTACAGGGTCTCGTTGTCCCCATAACATTGCTCGTAAGCATCAGGACCGCAACTCACCACTGGGCATGCAGCATTGGTAAGCACAGGGGAAAAGGCACTACAGTAGTCGTTCTCATCATGCTCTGCCACGATGTTCACAGCGGTTCCATTCGGAAAAGGCCCCACGGTATAGGCCCCAACACCATTGGTGGTAACCGCAGGTACACCGGCGTCGTTGGTGATCTGTACCGCGTCCGATGAGCCCAAACTGAAAACCTGCACAGCCACCGTGTAGGTGCCGGCTGCGCAGTCGTTCACCACACCGAATGTGGCGAGTACCGGTTCGCAATCCACGCAGCCCACCTCCCACTCGAGTGGTGTGATGAAAGACTGCACCGAACAGGAACCGAGGTCGTCGGAGACCAATTTCATCGTCAACTGCGCGCCGGTGGAATTGATGATCTGTCCGGCAACCGCTCCGCTGTTGGAGTTGAAGAGCACGGTGGCTTGGTCGGTAGGGCCATCGTGGACCGTAAGCACATCGCCGTTACTTATCGTGCCCGCATTGATGGTCAGCCGCAGGGGAGCATCGACCGTGCCGAAATAGTGCCACTGACGCTCCTCCAGATCGGTGTAGCAATAGGTGAACTGTTGTGGGGTCTCCCCACAAACGATCTCGATAAGGCCTTCCGTACTGAACGGAAAACCACTACCCCACCCGGCTGGTCCTTGCCCGCAATTGGCGCGTACATAAGCGTAGAGCGCTTGATCGGCCGGTAGTCCAGCAAGTTGAACGCTCGTTGTGGTAAGTCCGTTCCCACTGAAAAGTGCAGGTGCATCGGGTCCACCTGCAGTGATCACATAATCGTAGCTGCTAGCACCGGTGAGCGCGGACCATGTCAACGTACCATTGATAGAGCCACCCTCGTTCACCAAGCCACTTACCAATACCCCGTTCACGCGGCATCCCGGTGGGGTCCAGGTGAAGGTGAGCCCTTGCGGAAGGTTGGTAGCTTGGGAAGGTGGGCGGCAGGTGGCCGTATTCGTAGCACCGGCTTCACTCTGTTCCCAGTTGAACGGGCTGTTGGTCACGGACCGGTTGTTGAAGTCCGAAGGGTCAATGCCACCGAGACCTACTTGGCCGTTCAGTGCGGCGGTTTGTGTCATGCCTCCATAGACCACTTTCACGGTCTGAGCCGAAGCATCGCCTCCGCCTTCGCTCAAGCGGATCTGGAAGCTCATCAGGTTCGAGCCACCTGATCGCACAACATTCCATTCTGCAATGAAGGTGCGGTTGGGCACCGTACCGATGGTCCTGATCTGGATCGGCCATGTTCCGCCATTCCCCATGGCAGCAAGGTCCATGGCGAAACCGGCGATGCGGTTCCTTCGCGCTGGCCCGACACCCGAGGGTACCGGCGAGCTCAACGGTGTGTAGGCCTCACTTCCAACGGGAACGTACACAGCATTGGCGCCATCGCTAGAGCTACCGAATGCCAGCCAACCTTCCATGCTCAACCCCACACGATCGAATACCTGTCCGTTGTAGGTGAAGTTGAAACCGATGGGCCAGCCGTTACCGGTGGTCGCGCTGCCCAGGGGAAGGCTCTCGCCTTGTGTTACGAACGAGTTGTCATCGAAAGTGAAGGGTGGGGGTAAGCCGGGCATACCCAAGGGTGTGCCGTTGCCGCTGATCGGTTGCCACGTTCCGATCTCTTGCGAGAACGTGTATTCCGAAACCTGTGCCTGAGCCACTGGAACGCTCAAAGCCACCAATCCCGCCGCAAGTGCATAGGTCCACTGCGTAATGCGCATGTTCATGAGGGGTCATTCTGTTCGCCCGCACCACAGGACGCCAAGGCCGTGGAGAGCACGAACCTTAGCGTCTATGGAGAGACTGCTGATCAATGTTGGATGCTGACCCTTGCGGTCACTTGTTCGCCATTCGCTTGTGCAATGACCGTGTACAGACCGTTGGAAAGGTGGCCGAGTTCCATGGCAACCACACCTGAGTTGGCCAAAGAACGTTGGAACACCACTTTACCGGCCATATCGATCACCAACACATCGGTGCGCTCGTTGAAGTGATCGGGCAACTCCAAGCGGAAGGAGCCATCGTTCGGGTTCGGGTGGATCGACAAGCGACCTGCCTCTACCTCTTGAATACCGACTCCTGCACAGCTTGGGTTGAAGGTGGGTGAATCCCATGTACACAATACACTGGCGCCTACCACTTCAACAGAAACGGCTGTCCCTACCGTGAATGGGCCTACGGTGTAGCTTCCGATCGCCGTAGCGGTTATCGCGGCCACACCACCGGTGTTATTGATGGCGACACTGCCCGTATTACCGATCTCAGTAACGTTCACCACCACTTCGTACTGGGTCTGTGAGAGGCAGTTGGTGCTGAAGGTGGCACGTGGTTGCACGCAACCATCGTAGCATGCCACCACGAAGCTTATTGGTTCAGATGTACCGTAGAGAGGATCGGCATCGGCACAGCTATGGGCATTGTCGGCGGTTATCTCCAAGATGAGGGTACGATCGGTAGAAGGTGTTCCCGAAGTGAAGAGTCCATTCACCAAGTTGCCGCCCGTCAATGCCACGGGTGTGGCATCTTCTGGATCAGCAGCATTGTACAGGCGGGCATTGTCCCCGAAACCGATCGTGCCACCTAAGAATCGAATACCGATCTCTTGTGATCCGCTTCCTTGGTAAGCTTGTTGCACCCAATCATTGTCACCATAACAAATGGTGTACTCCGTTGGACCACAATCCACCAGCGCACAGGGAAGGTTGATCACCTGCGGACTCGCGGTGTTACAGATCGAATTCGCTGCATTCTCCAAGGTCACGATCACGGCCTCCCCTGCTGCGAAGGGACCAACGGTATGCAATCCCGATGCGGTGAGCTGAGGCAGTGCAAGGTTCTGCGTATTCAGCACATTCAGTGCAGTAGCGGACCCCATGCTGAACAGGTTCACCTCTAAGCTGTACTCCTGGTTCTCGCAATCGGGATCAAGTACGGTGAAGGTCGCCAGGGCATCTGTGCAGTCCTTGCAACCCGCTTGCCATTGCAGGGGCAGATACCACGGTTGGAATCCGCAGGAACCCGCGTCTGTTTGAAGGCGGATGAAGATCTGAGGACCCGTGGAAGTGAAGGTCTGCCCAGCCAATTCACCATTGAAGGTGACCGCAGGTGAGCCAACAGGAGCATTTCCGTTCCAAATGGACAAGGCAGCATCGGGACCATTCCCAACGACACCCTGGCTCAGGTTGATCTTCACTGGGGAGAAGCCATCATCGGAGACATAGTGCCAGTAGAATGTACCGTTCTGGGTATTAGCACAGAAGTCCTCTTCCAAGGGTGCGCCTGGACAGGCGAGATATCCCCCACCATACGTTGTGAATGCCGTTCCAAGGCCCCAAACACCGGGCTCGCCTGCACAGTTGCTACGCACAAAGATGTAGTAGGTTGTTCGTGGTGCCAGACCTTCCACATACACCTCATTCTCCGTCACGGTGCCTGATGCGACCTCTGGTCCGGAAATGCTGTTCTCGGAAGATACAAAATAGTCAAAAGCTTCAGAGCCATTAGCTGGCCAAGTGACCAAAGCGCCATCGAAGGCTAAAGTGGAGATCTCAGCAGGCCATGCGGGCGGTGGGCAGGCAGGTGGTGACCAACGGAAAGTACGACCAAGGACCGGGCCAACGCCAGAGCCATTCGGCTGGCCAGGTTCCGCGTTGATGGCATAGCAGTGGTCGGTATTCGTTTCACCGGCAGCAGTGGTGTTCCAATCATAGAGGAATGCGGGTTGTTCATACACCGTCTTCCGGTTGTTGAAATCATCGCTGGTCTGTCCACCCAAACCGATCTGCACTTGGTGGTTCAAGCTTGCCCAGTTGGTATTTCCGAAACGTACTTCCACCACGTTCGTGGTTTCGTAGAGGCGTATCTGGAAGTTGATCAATGAACCGGACGGTCCATATTCATGGCGAAAATCCTTGAACTGGATCACACAAACCCTGTTCGGAGCGACACCCACAGTGGCCACACGCAGGGAGGAAACCGGCCCTGGAGGGATGAGCTGGGTCATTTCCTGCATGCGCAGCGCGGCGTTACCCCAACCGGCTATACGATTGCGTTGATAGGCATGGGCCAATGGTGTGGCCCAGTAGGAATGCGACAATGGCCTGCCCGCAGAGTGGTCACTGGTGAAGATCACAACAGCTTGGTTCCCATCGCTGGATTTGCCGAAGCTGATCCATCCACCGTGCGCGATGCCGATGCGATCGAACACATCCCCATTGTATCCGAATTCGAACCCGATCGGGAAGCCAGGGCCTACAGCTGGTTGCAGGTAACCGCCGTTGGTCAC
Organism: Bacteroidota bacterium; assembly: GCA_023428865.1. Taxonomy (GTDB): domain Bacteria; phylum Bacteroidota; class Bacteroidia; order Flavobacteriales_F; family PHOS-HE28; genus PHOS-HE28. Next base: position 5,625 of record JAEYWT010000015.1, read on the forward strand.
GGTACCGTCCAGATCATTAGGGTTCGCCCAAGCGCGCAGGTTGTGCAAGGGTGGCCACCAAGTTGGTGTACCTAGGGAGTACCCGCCATCAGCATCGCTGATCTCGGAATACGCCTCCACCGACTGGGAAAAACTGTAGAGACTCACCTGTGCTCTCACTTGCGGGCTGGAGAGCGCCACGAAGCCGATCCCACTGAGCAGGATGGTCTTCCGGAATGTGTTGAACGTGTTGGTCATGTGTGAGAGTGATCAGGCTGGCCGATGAGAGCTCGGTCAGCTTGGTTGGTTCTTCGATCAATGCTGGATACTGATCCGGGTTGTTGCACGGTGCGCTTCACTGTGGGCGATGAGCGTATACAGCCCTGAAGGGAGGTGCTGCAAGTCCAGAGGCACCTCCCTTGATCCGTTCAAGCTGAACTGTTCGATCACGCGGCCGCTGATGTCGGCAACGAAGAGTTCGGTGCGCGACTGCAAGCCTTCAGGAAGACCGATCCGGAAATGGCCATCGTTCGGGTTCGGGAAAACGCGAATGGGGTCCACGTTCAGTTCGTTCACCGATATGTCGAGACAACTGTAAGTCAGTGGTGTCGAAGTCCATGTGCAGAGTTCATTCGCACCTTCAACCTGGATGCGCACGGTGGACTGTGATGCGAAAGGACCGACCGTGTATTGGCCTGCACTGTTCGCTGTAACGTTCGGTGCTCCTCCATCATTGGTGATCAAGGCTGTAGCACCTGAACCCAAGGAGGAGATGTTCACGATCACGTTGTACGTTGCCGCTTCAGTACACTCGGCATAGGCGAAGCTGGCTACGGGTTGCACACAACCATCGGGGCAGCCTACCACGAAACGCAGAGGCTGTGAGTTACCCAATTCGCACGAGTATTCCGAAAATGCGCTTGCAGCGAACTCCACCAGAAGTTGGTTGGCAACATTGTTGCTTTGGCGGATGTCGTTGTTGGGGTTACCGTTGATGGTCACCAGCGCTGGCGAAAGCTCATCAGGGCCGTTGTAAGAGCGGATACGTGCATCAAAGCCCAAGTTACCTGGCAGGAAACGAACAGCCACAGGCTCACCATCACCTTGGAACAGCCAGTTGCGCGATTCCGCATGCGGCAGGCAAACCTCATACCAAGTGGGGCCGCAATCAACGATGGCGCAGGGCTCGTTGACCAAAGCAGGTGCCACCACATTGCACAACGCATTCGCCGGGTTGGCAGCGGTGATCACCACGGGCTCTCCGGCAGCGAACGGACCCACCGGATGGATCCCGGATGCGCTGATGGTCTGCGGAGCAACACCGACGTTGTTCTCGATCGATAGTACTGTTGCTGTTCCCAAGGAGAAGACATTGACATCGATAAAGAACTCCTGCGCGTCGCAGTCCACATCTCCAATGGAGAAGTTCACCAGCGGGTCGGTGCAATCCTTACAACCGATGGTCCAGCGGATGGCTTGCAGGAACTCGGTGTTCGTGCAACCCGCGGTCTCGTGCCCGATCATCTTCATGGTCAACGTAGCCCCCATGCTGGTGAAGGTTTGGCCAGGCAAGGCACCGCCATTGTTCGAATCCCACAATACAGTAGCGTTCGTGTCAGGACCATCGAACACACGGAAACGAGATCCACTGGTGAATGAACCGCCGGTGAATTGCACACGGATCGGCGAGAACCCATCCGATGTGGAATAGTACCACGTGGTCTCCTGGGCAGGCGCGTAACAATGCACTTGTTCGAGCGGTGCAGCACCACACTCTAGGATCGCTCCGCCCGCCGTGCGGATCTCATTCGCTCCACCCCAGATCCCTGGACCATCGGTGCAAACCGTGCGGACAAAAACGTAGTAGGTAGTGAGCGTATCGAGGCCTTCGATCACCGCGTAGGGTTCTTCTATGCTTCCTTCAGTGACAAGTGTTGGCGAATTCGGATCAGGCTCTGTGGTGACCACATAATCGTATCCTACGGCATCGGTGGCTGCCGGCCATTGGATCTCGATGAAACCAAGTGCATTGCTGAGCACTTCCATCGGCCATGCCGGTGGCGGACAGTTGCCCGCAGACCAGCGGAACGTGCGGCCTACTGCGGGCACCACACCAGATCCATTGGGTTGGCCTGGCTGTGGCTGCGTAGCGATCATGGCAGCCGTGTTGATCGTACCTGGTGCAGTAACGTTCCAGTCATACAAGAAGGCTGGTTGCTCATAGACCACCACCCGATTGTTGTAGTCTTCATTCGTGCGGCCACCTAAGCCGATCTGTGCTTGCGCTTCCGACCAGCCCCACTCCATGGGCCCGAAACGGACTTCAACGGAGTTGTCGCTCTCGTTCAACCGGATCTGGAAATTGATGCGGTAGTTGTCCGGGCTGTAGTTGTGACGGAAATCCTTCCACTGGATCACGCAAACGCGGGTAGGTGCGGTGCCCACGGTAACAACCCGCAAGGAAGACACTGGACCTGGTGGCACCAATTGGCTCATGTTCTGCATACGCAACTGGCTGTTCCCCCAGCCTGCCACCCTGTTCCGTTGGTAGTCGTGTTCCAATGGTGTTGCCCAATAGGAGTGCGAGAGCGGCCTTCCACCAGGGTGATCGGACGTGAAGATCACTACCGCCTCATTGCCATCGCTGGATTTTCCGAAACTGATCCATCCACCGTGTGCGATACCGATACGATCGAAGACATCACCATTATAAGTGAAGTCGAATCCGATCGGGAAACCAGGTCCGATAGCCGGTTGCAGGTATCCCGAGTTGGTAACGGTACCTTCCAAGTCGTTCGGGTTCGCCCAAGCGCGCAGGTTGTGCAACGGAGGGTTCACCGTTGGTGTGCCCAAGGAAAAGCCTCCATCTGCATCGGTGACCTCCGTGTAGGGTTCAACGGAAGAGGAGAACGTGTACAGGGAGACCTGCGCAATGGCTGCAGCGGGCAACAGGGAGCCGACCACGAGTGCCAGCGAATTCGCCTTTTTCAGAAGGGTAGTGAAACGCATGTGGAAGTGAGTGAGAGCGTTGGTTACTTGTCGTTCAATGTTCAATGACCACTTTCGTCCGTTGCGGTGGTCCGTTATCGGGATCGATCAGCGAGAACACGTGCATCCCGCTGGCGAGTCTGCTCACATCGAGGGTTGTGGGCAGGCTGGTCAATGACCATTGTCCTACCAGATGGCCGGCCATGTCCGTGGCTATGACCATGGCCTTGCGTGAGTATGTTCCTACTGGCTCGATGCGCAGGACATCGGACACCGGATTCGGCGAAACCGTGAACGTCTCCATGGTGGATGGCTCCTTCACTGAAGAAACAACGGCACACGGCTGCGCGCTTCCAGAGAGTACGAGCGTTCCTGTTCCGTCCGGGTCCAGCCAGTTCTTCAACTTCAAGTTGGCCGCATTGGGGTTGTTCGTCCAGTGGTAGCTCATCTTTCCGAAATAACTCGTGCCACCATTGTTGGAACAGGTCATTCCAGAGCTGCTGCCTGTAAGCGTGCCGATCAGCACAGGTCCATTTGCACTTGGCTTGAACAACCCTGCTCCACTAGAACCCAGCTCGGTAATTCCATGACCGTTCGGTGTGGCAGCCCAGAGCAAGCGGTAGTGCGACATCAATCCGGAAGAGGTCATCGGATGCCCGGTGGTGAGTGTTTGCGTGTAACTACTGATGCGCTTAGGTGCTCCTGTGGGATGATGGATGCACACGCCATCCTGGCTCACGTTAGCGATGGATGTGGCATCCCAACCGGCCCAAAAGGGTTGGAAGGACTCGGGAATGGCCGCCGTGGTGCGCAACAACATGAAGTCGGAACCACCAAGGCCCTGGTATTGCACCACATAGTCATCACTGAAGGCGAGCCGTTGCGAACCCGTGATGAACTGCGACGTACTGTAAGCACCGCCAGCACACGTGGCGTATTGGAAGTTGAAGTAGAACTTGTACTGATTGAGTTGGGCGGTGGTGGAAGTACGCCCACAGTGGAATGCGGTGAGGATGTACGGCGTGCAATCCTGGCGCACATTGTTCACCAACGTTCCCGTACACCAGCCGCTACCTTGTGGAGTAACAACACTGATACGCACTGTGGCTGCGATCACATCGTCCCAGCCATTCGATTCGGGAGCACAGGCAACGTTCACATGGCAAGGGCCTTCACGCATGGCATCCAGTACATGTCGATAGGCGTGTGCCACACCACCGATGGCGAAACGCCCCTCGAACGCGGCATCCAAGGGTTGGCGGTATTCCAGCACCACATCGTCCGCATACACCATCGGCGAAGAACTCTCCTGTGCATCTATCGGAAGTTCCATCGCGTTGGAAAGCGGCTGACCGTTCAAGGCGAGCATTCGAATGGTCGCACCTTGTGGCACATCCATTTGCTCCAGCAGGAGTTCAATGGCTTGCGCGCCGGGTGAGCTGACACGGAACCGACACACCAGGTCCTGTCCGTCCTCGGCCCACGAACCATTGGACCATGTGCTTGCTTGCAATGGCAAGGTGCGTGCATAGAGCTCCAGCTCACCTGCTGCTGCGCGCTGAAGGTCGTCAGCCTGTACGTTAGCCGCATCAAAGGTCGGTGCCACTAGGCGAGCAAGCTCTGGCCAACGCAACGTTTGGGCATGAAGCATCATTGGTGCCGCCGAAGACAACATGACGATGGGTGCTATGATGCGGAGCGCTTTCATCGCAACAACACGACATGGCCGAAGCCTTGTTTCAATGGCATTTTCAATCCTTTCACGAGGTACTTGTACTGGTACACACCGTTCATCACCTCCTCCCCGTCCATCGTGCCGTTCCACCGTACTGCCGGGTCCTTGCTCTCGAAGATGATACCGCCCCAGCGGTCGAACACGTACAGCTCGTAGCGGTCCAGCAACACCCCCTCGCCGCCGAAGGTGTCGTTCACACGGTCTCCGTTCGGGCTGAACGCGTTGGGGAAGTAGACCGTGGCCGCGGGCGGTACAGTCTCTACACTATCCACCGCCGTGCAGCCTTCGGGCGTTACCATGTACAGGTATACCCAGTAGGCCTCCGTGCCCGTGTAGGTGTGTTGCACCAGCGACTGACCGCTCACCAGCGTGCCATCGCCCAAGTCCCACTCCAAGCCTACTCCTTCCGAGGGGTCGGTGATCGCCTGGAAGCGCCAGTCGCTATCCCCTAGTTGTTGTGCATCGATCCATGCCTGCGCCGGGTATACATCCACCGCTACCGTGCCGCTCACCGTTTGGCCGCACTCGTCCGTTACGTTCACCACCGCCGCTATGCCGCCAGGCTGTGCCGTCCACACCACCGCATTGCCCGTGCCGATACCAGGCCAGTTCACCAGGCTCGTGCCCGCACCGCCGCTCACCTGGACCCACAAGGGCACTTGTTCCCATGGACATACGATCGTGTCGTTCGATACGCTGATCAACAACGGTTCATGGTCGCGCACGGCAGCAGCCAACGTGGTGTCCGCTACATTGCCGCACTCGTCCGTTACCGTTACCGTGAAGTACGCATCATCATCCACGCTCACTTCCATCGTTGGACCGTTCGTGGGGCCTACGCCGCCGGGGGTCCAGCTATACCGGTACGTGCCTCCACCACCGCTCACCGATACCACTTGCAACACCATCGACTCTCCGGCGCATAGCACCGTATCACCTTCGGCCAGGATCACCAGTGGCGGTGCTGGACCCGTGGTCACTTCTATATCACCCGTTATCGTTTGGCCACATTCGTCGCTAGCCGTTACCGTGTAGATCTCCAAGCTCGCTGCCGGTACGTTGATCACGGAGTCTGTCCCTACCGTAGCTCCTGTGCTGTTGGTCCACACGTAGCTGATAACGCCACCTCCTCCAGTGACCTGCGCTTCCAGGTCCGCGTTACCCAAGCATGCGATCGCCGTGTCGGGCGTTAATGTCAGTTCCAACGGGATCGGCGGTGCTTGGGTGACTTCCACCGAGTCGCTCGCCACTACCCCGCACAGATCGGTGACCTCCACCACGTAGTATACCGGACCCAACGGTGCTGGTACCTCCAGGGTGTTGCCCGTGCCTTGCTGCTCATCGTTCAACCACCAGGTGTAGCTGTAACCACCGGAGCCCAGCGTGGCTTCTACTTCCAATTCCGCCGTGCCCAGGCAGGGGATCGCCGTATCCGGTGTCAGGGTCAACTCCATCGGATCATAGGGCGGCACGTACACCCAAGCGCTATCGGTCACCGCTTCGCTCCAGCAATCCTTCACCGTTACCCAGAACTGGGTGGTCTCCAACACCAGTGCCGCTATGCTCGCGGTGGTCTCTCCCGTGTTCCACTCGTAGGTGTACTCCGCTGGTTCTTCGCCACCGCCGGTCACCGTTGGGGTCAACGTCACTTCACCGGGGCATGTAAGGTCCTGGTCTTCCAAGGTCACCACCAACGGGTCGCGCTGGTCGATCGTGTAGTGGTAGGTCTGGATCTTCGCCCCGTTGCAGGTGATGATCTTCACCACCAGTTCTTCCACTCCATCACCATCCACCGGCACCGCTATCGCTACCACAGAAGAGGAGTCCAGCTGGTTGAAGTGTACCGTGCTTGGTATGGTGGGGACTACATCGACCCCATTGGTCGCCGTGCCTTCCACACTGATCTGCAGGTCCTCGTCCAGGTAGAACCCACCCCAACGGTGGAATCTTAGATACACGCTGTCGCAGTCGTTCTCGATCAATATCGTGTCGTTCGCCGCGTACTCCACGTTCGGACCCTCATCTACCGTTAAACTGAACCGGTCAGCGCTCGTGAACGATCCGCCTTCCAAGAAAACAGCAGAGGGAAACCAGCTATCCATGACGTTGGATACGCCGATCTTCATGTGATAGGTCTGCCCGCATTGCACAGCCGCGCTGGCCGTGAGCACAACGGTCATGCCATTATGCTGGATGTAGTAGGGGTCGGTATTGTAAGGAGCCTCAAGTTGAGGCACACCAGGTAAAGGCTGCGGATAGGGCCATTCACCACCGTTATATCTATAGTAGATCGAATTCGACTGCCAGTTTGGATCGGCGTTGTTACAATGCACGAACGGATCAGTCCATGGTCCATTGGCATTGTTCGCATCCATGGTCCCACTGTTGATCGAATTGATGGACACCCTGGACATGGAACCTGGAATGAGTGCGATATTGATGGCATTGTTCGTGAATGGACCACTGATGCCAGGCCCGCTGATGAAAAAGCCGAATACATCATTGTATTGAGTACACACCCAACGCTCGTACTCCTCCGAGCTGAATACATAGCGGAAGCTCACCATATCCTTGATCGGCACGAAGTCGAATTCCAAGATGGCTTTGTTGTAGATGTTTCCGCCATTACTTATTTGCCAATACGGATCGCCCGTCAATTGACCTAGGTCGATATCAGGCGTTTGTATACCTTGAGAAGCACCGATCCCTCCACCAGGGGCCTGTAGGTTGGTATTCGGTCCAGGGATATGGCTTTGACCAACACCAGGACAGAGAAAAACACCACTATTGATCCCAAGGCTGGTGTTGGTCGCATTGAAGCGCCCCATTTCCGAAGGGCCCATTCCCACAGGTGGCGTAATGGTACCCGGGTTACCATTGAACGTGACACCGCTGGTGAACACCCCAGGGCCCATCAGCACGTTCTGCACTACCGTGGCCGGTGGTTGCGTCTGGTTCAGAACGATCTGCGCCTTGGCCGGCGCTGCCCACAATACCGCGAGCACCGCCAAGGCAGTGCTATGCAGGATCGTTGGCAGCTGCTTCTTCATCGTACCAGGGTCACATGGCCGGTAAGCGGCTTCAACTCTTGATCATCCGGGGTCACCACATAGTAGTACGTACCATCAGGCACACCACCACCGCTCCAGCCTTGCTCCAATGCGCGTGTGGCGAACACCTCCTGGCCCCAACGGTTGTAGATCTCCAGCACGGCTGGTGTACCGTTGTACAGGATCGGAAGGAAGCGATCGTTGTTCCCGTCGCCGTTCGGACTGAACACGTTGGGCATCTCGATCATGCCCGGCTCTATGATCCGTACCACCGAACGCACCGTGTCCACACAGCCGTTCGCACTGCTCACCACCAACAGCACCGGGTATTCGCCCGCAACCGCGGGGAAGGTGGCTGACAAGGCTGCTGCATTGGAGGTGCCCGGTGTGGCATCTCCCAGATCCCACCACCAGCTTACCACATCACCAACGGTCGTGCCCGTCAAGTTCACCACAGGATCCGCGATCTCGGCCGGGTCGGGGTTCACTCCGATCTGGCCGCTCACCGGTGGGTATACGATCACCGCATCCTCGAACAACCGTGTGCCGGTGCAACCTGCCGTGTTGCGTACGGTCAATTCCACATCGTAGCTGCCCGGTACCGTGTACGTATGCACCAAGGCGCTGTCCACCGCCGTGGTACCATCGCCCAGCTGCCATTGAACCGTATTACTGCCCTTCGTGGTATCGGCCAGTTGAACCGTTAGTGGCGCGCAGCCTTCCATCGGCTCGAATGATGCTTGTGGCGTGGGTTCCAAGGGTGGTGGAACGTAGCTGCTGCCCATCAAGCATTCGCCGGAAAA
>JAEYWT010000048.1 GCA_023428865.1 Bacteroidota bacterium
GCCGTGGTATTGGCGCTGTTGATGCTGCCGGCGCTGGTGGTTCTGCGCTCTCGGCGGGAACGAGCCGTTGCCGATCGGTAATTTGGCCGCCCATGCGGATCGCTATCCCCGTTGAGGGTTTGCCACATTTCCAGCCCGAAATGTTCAGGAATGAGGAGTTCCTGCTCTTCCGTCGCTTGGCCGATCGGCAGCGTGCGGTACTTGCCGTTGGTGTGCTGCGCGAAGTGGAAGTGCCTTCGTTCGACCGTGACGGTAGAGCAGATGAGTGGTACTTCGGCGTGCTCCGCTATGAATGGCGACATGCTTTGTTCGCAGGAAAGAGTTCTGATGCTGGCGCCACGCGCTGGTTTGTCCCACGGTATGTGATCGAATGGATCGGTGATCGTACGCTGGTCCACGCCATGCCCGAAGATGTGGAACAGGTGGCTCCATGGATCGAAGCCCTTAACGCCGAGACGATCGCAATGGAACCCTATTCCATCGAGCTTACATGGGACCAACACGTTCCGCGTGATCCATATATCCAATCGGTCCGCAAGCTTCTGGCCCACATCCAGCGCGGCGATATCTACGAGGTGAACTACTGCACCGAACGGTACGCCCTCGATACCGCCTTCGATCCCTTCGCCGCCTTCGCTGCCTTGGACCGTCGATCACAAGCACCCTTCAGCGCATTCTTACGCGAGGGTGATTCATTCGCTCTTTGTGCTAGCCCCGAACGCTTCCTTGCGTTCAATGGCAGGCATGTGGCCGGTGAACCCATGAAAGGAACTCGCCCGCGTAGTACGGATGCGGCCGCTGATCGGCATGTAGCGCAAGAGCTCGCCAACAATGCCAAAGAACGCAGCGAGAACATCATGGCACTCGATGTCATGCGCCATGATCTTTCGCACATTGCCGCCAGTGGTACGGTGAAGGTGACCGAACTCTGTGCCGTGCGCAGCTACCCGCGCGTACACCAAATGGTGAGCACCGTTGAAGCAACCATCCGCACCGGACTCGACCCCATGGATGTGCTGCGCGCTACGTTCCCCATGGCCAGCATGACCGGTGCGCCGAAAGTGCGTGCGATGGAATTGATCAACGAGGTGGAAGAGGGTCCGCGCGGCTTGTTCAGTGGAAGCTTTGGTTTCTTCGCACCCGATGGCACCGGCGACTTCAACGTAGTGATCCGTACCGTGCTTTTCAATGCCTCAAGCGGGCGGCTCTCGCTCACCACCGGTAGCGCCATCACCGCACAATGCCTGCCGGAGCAGGAGTACGAAGAGTGCCAGGTGAAAGCCCGTTCCGTTATCGATGCCCTGCGCCATGATCGATAGCACGCGCCGCACGATCCAAGAGTTCTCGCTGGCCACGCCCGGAGAAGCCCTGTGGGTGGCTGTGAGCGGCGGCGTGGATAGCATGGTGCTGTTGCATGTGTTGCGTACACTCGGTCACCCTTGCCACGTAGCACATGTCGATCACGGACTGCGCGGCGTGGAAAGCGATGGCGACCGGGAATTGATGCGCGCCTATTGTGCGGCGCATGACATCCCTTTCGCGGTGAAGCAGGTGGATGTGAAAGCACGCATGGCCACCACCGGCGAGAGCACACAGATGGCCGCACGCAACCTCCGCTTGCGCTGGTTCAATGACCTCATCACTAAGGGTCCGTTCAAGTTGGCCACTGCACATCATGCGGATGACGCCATCGAGACCTTCTTCCTGGGCTTGATGCAGGGCATGGGTGCGCGCGGTTGGGGAAGCATCCCGGTGCGGAGTGGTTCCATCATTAGACCATTTTTACGGGCTACCCGGGAAGAAGTGCTGGCCTATGCAAAGGCACACGCGATCCCCTGGAGAGAGGATGCCAGCAATGCGCACGGTATTTACTTGCGCAACAAGGTCCGCCATGAACTACTGCCGCAGCTAGAGACATGGCGCCCCGGAACCCAGCGCAACCTAGCGCGCAACCTGAGGCTCTTCGAGGAACTGGGTCGCCTGGCACGCGCAGAAGGGGAGAGGGTGTTAAGCGAGATCAACCCGGAGTCCGATGGTACGATCCGTGTGCCGCTCGAAAGGATCGGAACGGTAGCACCACGGCTCGTACTTCAATACATGCTTCGCGACAAAGGATTCCACCCGGACCGGTTCGATGATATGCTCGAGGCCATTCGCGATCATCATGTTGGAGCGTTCTTCCCGGGCGATGGCGTGGAGGTCCACATCGATCGGGAACATCTCGTGATCGCGCCCGTTTCCGTTGCGCCCTCTTGGACCATTCATTCGTTGGATTACCTGCCAGCTGCCATGCCACTGCGCATCACCAGCGTAGATCCATCCGATGTGCGACCAGGAGCCGGTCCTAAGGTGGTCTGGCTCGATCCCGAACAACTGCGCTTCCCGCTCGAACTACGCCCATGGCGAGCTGGTGACCGAATACGACCGGCTGGGCTGGGTGGTTCCAAGCTCATCAGCGATATCCTCATCGATGCCAAAGTGCCTCGGGATCGCAAGCATCGGACCTATTTACTAACGAGCGGCGACCGCATCATCTGGCTTGTTGGTATGCGGCTTTCCGAAGGGGTGAAGGCCACCTCGCAAACATCCAAGGTCCTTCGTTTGGAGTGGTCAGGAGACTGACGGTCCGCATCTCTTTTTGAACCTTTCTTGGTATTGCAACGTTCCAAGCATTACCTTCAGGGCACCCTGACACCTGCATCATGCTACCCAACAACGCACAGATCATCCCCAAGGAACAGATCCCAACGTTGCGCTTCCCGCGCCAGCCGCTGATGTTGAGCGACACCGAACGCCGCGCCATCATGCACAACATGGAGGAGGCTACACGCTTGGGCAACGTTGAACATGGCAAATGCCGCATCGTCTTCCAAGATGATGAAGGTCTCAAAGCTGTGGAAACCACCATCTGGACCTTCGATCCAGAGAACATCGTGCTCAAGTATGGCATGGTGATTCCCGTGAGCCGCGTGGTGAGCGTGGACATACCGTAGGAGTCCTAGTATCTTGTTAACGGCTGGTACTCCTACACAGGGGTGGGCCTATTTTTGCGTTCACCAGAACGCCATGTTCCCTCTACTACTCTCGGCAGCGCTCTCCGTGGCAGCACCAAACGGACCCGTCTCTTGGTCTTTTGCTGCTCAGCGTAATTCCCAAGGGCTGGTGGAAGTGGCCTTGACCGCCACGGTGGATACTGGTTGGCATATCTATGCCACACTGCTGGAGAACGATCTCGGGCCTATCCCCACCACCGTGCGGTTCTCGCAGAATGAAGGAATGTCCCCAGTTGGTGAGTTGGTCGAGCCCACACCCGAAGAAGTGTTCGACCCCAACTTCGAAATGCAGGTGCGCTACCATTCCGGTTCGCCGGTCTTCGTGCAGCATTTCAAGTCCACTTCAGATCGCATTCCCGCGGTGAAGGGCGAAGTGGAGTTCATGGTGTGTAACGACAAGACCTGCTTACCACCTGAAGTGGTGAAGTTCGAGATAGAGGTCACAAACGGCGAAACGAAGCATTGATCCATGCGGTACCTGTTCAGTCTCCTTCTCGTACTTCTGTTCGCTGCTACACAAGCACAACCCGTTGGTGCCACCGGTGCCGAAGAACCGGTGAAATGGTCCATCAGCGCCAAGGCGTCCGGTGATGCGTGGGATCTGATCCTTACCGCCACAATCGAAAAGGGGTGGTCCGTCTATTCGCAGAACAATTACGGCGATATGGGTCCATGGCCCACCTCGGTGAAGGTGGATAGTGTGGCGGGTAGGACCCTCGTGGGTGCGGTAAGTGAGACCGGCCCCAAGGTGATCGAAGGCATGGATGCCGTCTTCGGAATGGAGGTGAAGAAGTTCAAGGAGCAGGCCATCTTCACCCAACGCATCAAGGTGGACGATCCGAACACACCGGTCACCGGCATGTTCGAGTACATGACCTGCAACGATGAGATGTGCTTGCCGCCCACCACCGTGTACTACATCGTACCGGGTTTGAACAGTGGCACCTTCGAGCTGGGATCTTTGCCCTTCGACCCGAACGATACACGATTCAAAGACCTCGCAACACGCTCCGGCTCCACCGAATTGAAACTCGCCAACGTCGACCTCAACGCACCCGTGATCCGCGGAACCGAGGCCGTGGTGAAGGAAGCCAACACCTTGTGGAAGATCTTCTTCCTAGGATTCCTCGGCGGCCTAGTAGCGCTGCTCACGCCCTGCGTGTTCCCCATGATCCCGCTCACGGTGAGCTTCTTCACCAAAGGCAGCGAAGACAAGAAGAAAGGCTTGAAGAACGCGCTCACGTACGGCGGCTTCATCCTCGGTATCTACCTGCTCTTCAGCCTGCCCTTCCACCTGCTTGGTTCGGTGAATCCGGAGATCTTCAACGAGATCAGTACAAACCCCTGGCTCAACATCTTCTTCTTCGTGATCTTCTTGGTGTTCGCGGTGAGCTTCTTCGGCTACTTCGAGATCACCCTGCCCAGTAGCTGGGTGAACAGCATGGACCAGAAAGCCTCCAAGTTCGGCGGCATGATCGGCATCTTCTTCATGGCCCTCACCCTGGCTCTGGTGTCGTTCAGTTGCACCGGTCCTATCCTGGGTTCTTTGCTCGCCGGTGCGCTTACGGCCGATGGTGGTGCCTGGCAGCTCACCGCCGGCCTAGGTGGTTTCGGTCTGGCGCTAGCCTTACCCTTTGCCCTCTTCGCGCTCTTCCCAAGTTGGTTGAATTCGCTTCCACGCAGCGGCTCTTGGTTGAATAGCGTGAAAGTTGTGCTCGGCTTCGCGGAGATCGCGCTTGCGTTCAAGTTCCTCAGCAACGCCGATCTGGTGAAACAATGGAGCCTTGTGCCATACGAGCTCTTCATGATCGTTTGGGTGTTGTGCGCACTCGGTATCGTGCTCTACCTCTTCGGGGTCATTCGCTTCCCGCACGATAGTCCGGTGAAGGCACGCTCCTTCACCCGCTGGGCCTTCATTGGCCTTTTCACCGCCACCACCGTCTACCTCGCGTTCGGGCTTCGTGTGGATCAAGAAGCGAAGACCTTCAAACCCGTGGCGCTCATGAGCGGCTTGGCGCCGCCCGCAGGCTATAGTTGGGTGCTTCCCAAGAAAGCCGAAGCCTTCCACGACCTGAACGAAGCTTTGGCCCATGCGCGTTCCATCGGAAAGCCATTGATGGTCGATTTCACCGGTTGGGCCTGCGTGAACTGTCGCAAGATGGAAGAACACGTGTGGCCCGAACAAGGCGTGAAGGAGCTCATCGAGAACGATTACGTGCTCGTTTCACTCTACGTGGACGATAAACGCGAGCTGCCCAAGGAGGAACAGTTCATCCACGAGACGTCGAACGGTACCAAGAAGCCCATCATCACCCACGGGAACAAATGGGCCACCTTGCAGTCCGAGAATTTCGCCAGCGCCAGCCAACCGCTCTATGTGCTGTTGAGCCCCGATGGCCAGCTGCTTACCGACCCGGTCGGTTACACACCGGATAAGGGTGAGTATGCAACCTTCTTGCGCCGCGGCTTGGAAGCGATGAAGATGGTAGGCTCCCGGGCCAGCTTGTGATCGCGGTTCGACGAATCTGCCGCATCTTTGAAGCGTGAGCATCGATCGCATCCGTTCCCACTTCACCGAGGCCAATGATGTACTCGGCCGTTTCCTGGCCGACCCCGCCAACATCGCTGCCGTGGAACAGGCCGCTGCCTTCATGAGCTTCTGCCTCCATCAAGGTGCCAAGATCATCAGCTGTGGCAACGGGGGCAGCATGTGCGATGCCATGCACTTCGCCGAAGAGCTAACCGGCAAATACCGCGATGATCGCCCGCCGATCGCTGCGCTCAGCATCAGCGACCCTAGCCACCTCACCTGCGTGGGCAATGACCACGGCTTCGAGCAGGTCTTCGCACGTTTCGTGCAAGCGCATGGCCGCGAGGGCGATGTGCTCCTCGCCATCAGCACCAGCGGCAACAGCCCCAACGTGCTCCGGGCCGCAGAAGTGGCACGCGAGAAACACATGCACGTGATCGCCCTAACCGGCAAGGATGGCGGCCAACTCGCAGACCTCAGCACCGTGGAAGTGCGCGTGCCGCATCACGGTTACGCGGACCGCATCCAAGAGGTACACATCAAGATCATTCACGCTTTCATCGATCACATCGAACGCGACCTCGCTCTCCCACGTCGCGCAGAATCTTAATTTCGGGAGTACATGCTTGTAAAAGTCTTCGGCAGTGCCGTTTTCGGCATCAATGCCACCATCGTTACCGCCGAGGTGAACGTGGAGAATGGTGCGTTCTTCTTCCTCGTGGGCCTGCCAGACAGTGCCGTGAAGGAAAGCCAGCAACGCATGGATGCCGCGCTGCGCAACAACGGCCTCTACTTCCCGCGCGGGAAAGGCGTTACCATCAACCTGGCACCGGCCGATATCCGCAAGGAGGGAACCGCTTACGACCTGCCGCTCGCTGTGGGTCTGCTCGCTGCTACCGACCAAGCACCACCCGACCTGTTGGAGACGCATCTCGTCATGGGTGAGCTTTCGCTCGACGGTGGGGTGCGTCCCATCAAAGGCGCCTTGCCCATCGCGCTGGAAGCGAAACGCCAAGGTTTCAAAGGCATTATCCTGCCTGCCGCCAACGCACGGGAAGCGGCCATCGTCACGGGGCTCACTGTGTACGGCGTGGAGCATTTGCGCGAAGTGGTCGACATCCTGCATGGTCGCTCTTCCGTGCAACCCACCGTGGTGGACATCGAAGCCGAGTTCGCCAATAGCAGCCGCAGCTATCCGGTCGATATCGCCGATGTGAAAGGGCAGGAGAACATCAAACGCGCTTTTGAGATCGCAGCGGCTGGCGGACACAACCTCATCCTTATCGGGCCACCAGGGGCGGGCAAGACCATGCTCGCCAAACGCCTGCCCACCATTCTGCCACCGCTCAACATCGACGAGGCCCTGGAGACCACAAAGATCCACAGCGTGGCCGGCAAGTTGAAGAAGGAAGACAGTTTGCTCAGCGTACGTCCGTATCGCTCGCCACACCATACGATCAGCGATGTGGCGCTCGTGGGCGGCGGATCCTTCCCTCAACCCGGCGAGATCAGTTTGGCGCACAATGGCGTGCTCTTCCTCGACGAGCTACCCGAGTTCAAGCGTCAGGTGCTGGAAGTGCTGCGTCAGCCCTTGGAGGATCGTGTGGTCACCATCAGCCGTGCGCGATTCACGGTGGAGTACCCCGCCAGCTTCATGCTCGTCGCCGCGATGAACCCATGTCCCTGCGGCTATTACAACCACCCCGACAAAGAATGCGTCTGCGCACCCGGCGTGGTGCAGAAGTACCTCAACAAGGTGAGTGGTCCGCTGCTCGATCGTATCGACATCCACATTGAAGTGACACCGGTGCCCTTCACCGAACTGAGCGCCGAACGCACTACGGAGAAAAGCGCCGACATGCGCGAGCGGGTCATCGTGGCACGTAAACTTCAACAAGACCGATACGAGGGGAAGAAGATCCACTGCAACGCGCAGATGGGCAGCAAGGAACTGCGCGAGATCTGCCGCATCGATGCCAACGGCAAGGCCCTCCTCGAAAAGGCCATGGACCGCCTCGGCCTCAGCGCCCGCGCCTACGATCGCATCCTGAAGGTGAGCCGCACCATTGCCGACATGAGCGGCAGCCCGGACATCCGCACCGAACACCTCGCCGAAGCCATCCAATACCGCAGTTTGGATAGGGAAGGCTGGGCGGGGTAGGGCTGTGAACCACTTCTTCTGGTCGGCAAGAACCGGTTGGCAACGATCGGTCGCCGCAAGCGTTGGACGATGTGGTACATTCTGCTCAAAGAAGTCTTCGTTTCGCTGTGTCGTAGGAATGGTGACAGCGTACATGAACCCAAGGCTCGACGATAGGACACCTTCTGGCCGTTGGTGCGGTTGACTTCAGCGCATCCGGAGGCGAACGGGCCTTGATAACGCGTGCTGTGAATAATGTACACTCTTACGTAGGTCGGAAGACGGTATTCACTGTAGATCGCAGTTTAACCCGTCGAGTTGTAGAAATGGCTCGAACCAACGTATGACCGAGTGGACTGACCGCCATTCATCTGCGTTCGATCCGCTCAGGGTTCTGCTGCTGCTCCACATGGAATAGCATCGTTGCGGATCGAGCACATCTAGGGGCTGCGGTGTGGTCCAGCCTAACAGAGCAGACTTCTTATGTCCAGATGGTATTACCACGGCCAATACCCTTGATCTTGGGCTAGCTACGAGATGCGCACTATGGTTCATTCTCTGTTCATAAAATGTTGAAGAAACACAGGGGGGGGTATCAATTCGTGATCTGCAACATGATATTGCACAAACAAAACCCATATCCATGTTCTTGCACCGTTGGATGATCCTGATCATAGCCGCTGTCACCTTCTGTGTAGCGCACGCCCAGCAACTCACTGTTACACTTACCGGTTCCATGCATAATGGTAGTAGAAGCCATCTCAAAATAGTTTTTGGCAGCGAGCCGGAGGAGTTTTTCGGGCAGCCGAGGCGCGAAACCCGCGCATAGCTGGACGCTCTGGAAGGGTTGAGCAACA
>JAEYWT010000050.1 GCA_023428865.1 Bacteroidota bacterium
CGCCACCATCGATCTCGATCAGCGCTTTGGATCCGGTCTTCTTCCGCAGGTCCACCAAAGCTTCGATCTTCTGGTAGGTGCGTTGTATGAATTGCTGCCCACCGAAGCCCGGGTTCACGCTCATCAAACACACCAGGTCTAGGTCCGCGAGCACCTCTTCCAAGGCGTTCACCGGTGTATGCGGATTGATGGCCACACCCGCTTTCATGCCGGCTGCTTTGATGGCTTGCACCGTGCGGTGCAGATGCGTGCTTGCCTCGAGGTGTACGGTGAGTATGTCGGCACCGGCGTCGCGGAAAGCGCTCACGTAGTTCTCTGGCCGCACGATCATCAGGTGTACATCGAAGACCTTCTTGCTATGCGGACGAATGGCCTTGATCACGGGCAGGCCGAAACTGATGTTGGGCACGAAGACGCCATCCATCACATCCAAGTGCAACCACGGCGCCGCGCTTTCATCCACCAACCGCACGGCGCTTTTCAGGTCACTGAAGTCGGCCGAGAGGAGAGAGGGGGCGATGATGTGGGGCATGCGGTGGCGAAGGTAGGCTTGCCGGAAATGAGTTGCCAGCTCGAAGTGCGAAGGCTTACGGGCCTGCACGACGAACTGGCAACTGCGTACGAACCTGTGATTACCCCAGGTAGGCTTTCAGCACCGAGCTTCGGCTGGTATGCTTCATGCGGCGGATCGCTTTTTCCTTGATCTGGCGTACACGTTCACGCGTCAGGTCGAATTTCTGGCCGATCTCTTCCAGCGTATGCGGCTGGTTGCCGTTCAGGCCGAAGTACAACCGGATCACATCGCTTTCGCGACCGGCCAGAGCGTTCAAGGAGCGTTCGATCTCCTGGCGCAGGCTGTCCGTCATCAGGCTTTCGAGCGGGTTGGGCGTGTCGTCATTGCGCATCACGTCCATCATGGTGCCGCTGTCGTCGCCTTCGCGCAATGGGGCATCCATGCTCAGGTGTCGGCCGGTATTGTTCAAGCTGGTCTTCACCTCTTCGAGCGTCATTTCCAGCACTTCGGCCAATTCGGCTGCCGTGGGTGGTCGCTCATGCTCTTGTTCCAGCTTGGCGAAGGCCTTGTTGATCTTGTTGATCGAACCGATCTTGTTCAACGGTAGGCGTACGATGCGTGCCTGTTCCGCCAGGCTCTGCAGGATCTGCTGTCGGATCCACCACACCGCGTAACTGATGAATTTGAAACCACGGGTCTCATCGAACCGGCCGGCGGCTTTGATCAGGCCGAGGTTGCCTTCGCTGATCAGGTCGGGCAGGCTCAAGCCTTGACCTTGATATTGTTTGGCCACGGACACCACGAATCGGAGGTTCGCTTTGGCGAGTTGTTCCAAGGCGAGGGTGTCTCCGCCTTTGATGCGCCGTGCGAGTTCCACCTCTTCCTGAGCGGTGATCAACTTCACTTTCCCGATCTCCTGTAGGTACTTGTCCAGGGACGGAGTATCCCTGTTGGTCACCTGTTTGGTGATCTTCAACTGCCTCATCCTTGCCATATGTGCGCTCGTGTATTGCGAAGAGTGGGTGGTTGAACGCAGATCGCCTGTAGATGGTTACCCACATCCACCACTTGGTGCAGTACCTACGAGGAATGGTGGCTATTCGGATGTCAACGGTATGGAACGAAAGAAGCCGCCCCATTTCGGAGCGGCTTCTCATTTCGTCTATCGTACGCTTAGTTCGAGCTGGGTCCACCATCGCCACCGAAGTCGCGGCGTGGGCGGTCATCCCGGCGAGGGCGATCATCACGACGCGGGCGGTCATCGCGGCGGGGACGATCACCACGGTCGCGGCGTTCGCCATCCATCGCGGGTTCGCGCTCCACGTAGCCTTCGGGCTTCGGCAGCAACACACGGCGGCTCAGCTTCAGCTTGCCGCTGCGTGGGTCCTTACCGGTCACCTGGAATTCGATCACATCGCCTTCCTTCAGCACTTCCTCCACACGTTCGATGCGGCGCCATTCCAGTTCGCTCACATGCAGCAGGCCATCCACGCCGGGCATCACTTCCACGAACGCGCCGTAGGGCATGATCGTTTTCACTTTGCCTTTGTAGGTGGCGCCAACTTCCGCTTGCGGCGGGTTGGCGATCGCGTTCACACGGGCGAGGGCAGCGTCGATGCTGGCTTTGTTCTCGCTCATGATCTCCACGTGGCCCATACCATCGATCTCGTCGATGCTGATGTGCGCGCCGGTCTCGGCCTGGATCTCTTGGATCACACGGCCACCGGGTCCGATAACGGCACCGATGCTCTCTTTCGGAATGGTGATGGTGATGATGCGTGGTGCGTGGTCCTTGTAGTCGGCACGCGGTGCATCGATCGTCTTCAGCATTTCACCGAGGATGTGCAGGCGACCTTGACGAGCTTGCTCCAACGCTTGGGCCAGCACTTCGTAGGGTAGGCCATCCACTTTCATATCCATCTGCGTGGCGGTGATGCCCTTGGCGGTTCCGCAGATCTTGAAGTCCATATCGCCCAGGAAGTCCTCGTCGCCGAGGATGTCGCTGAGGATCGCGTGGCGTTTGCCATCGCTGATCATACCCATGGCGATACCGCTCACGGGTGCGGAGATCTTCACACCGGCATCCATCAGCGCGAGCGTACCGCTGCATACGGTGGCCATGGAGCTGGAGCCGTTGCTTTCGAGGATGTCGCAGTTCAGGCGGATGGTGTAGGGGTTGGTCTCCACACCGGGTACCACGGGTTTCAGGGCGCGCAAGGCCAGGTTACCGTGTCCCACTTCACGACGGCCGGGGCCGCGGATCGGCTTCACTTCGCCGGTGCTGAAGCTCGGGAAGTTGTAGTGGAGCATGAAGCGGTCGCTGCCCTTCTTGGTGGCCAGGTCGATCGTCTGCTCGTCCATGCTGCTGCCCAAGGTCACCATGTTGATGGCCTGGGTCTCACCACGGGTGAAGATGGCGCTGCCATGACTGCCCGGAAGTACGTCGATCTCGCTCCAGATGGGGCGGATCTCGTTGGTCTTGCGGCCATCGAGGCGCTTGCCGTGATCGAGGCATACGTTACGAACGGCTTTCTTCTGGGTCTTCTTGAAGAAGCGTGCCAGCATGGCCTTGTCGGTCTTCTCCTCGTCGCTCAAGGTGGCCAGGCAGGCTTCCTTGATGGCGCTGAAGGCGGCACCGCGCTCTTCCTTGCTGCTTGCGTTCATGGCCAGGTCATAGTACTTCTGGTAGCAGAAGTCCATGATCTTGTCGCCAATGGCCGCGTCGTTGTTCTCGTGGTTGTAGGTGCGCTTCACCTGGCTCTTGGGCACCATGGCGCTCAACTCGTCCAGCGCGATGCACTGCTTCTGGATGGCTTCATGGGCGATCTTGATCGCTTCGATCATGTCGGCCTCCTGCACCTCCTTCATTTCACCCTCTACCATGAGGATGTCGCTCTTGGTACCAGCCACGATCAGGTCGAGGTCAGCGCCTTCTGTCTCGGCGAAGGTGGGGTTGAGCAGGTACTTACCACCTACGCGGGCAATACGCACTTCGCTCACCGGACCAGCGAAAGGGATGTCGCTCACCGCCAATGCAGCAGAAGCGGCCAGGCAGGCGATGGCGTCGGATTGGTTCTTCTTATCGGCGCTCATCAGCGTTACCACCACTTGGGTGTCGCCGTGGAAATCGTCTGGGAAGAGCGGGCGCAGGGCGCGGTCGATCAAGCGACTGGTGAGCACTTCGTGATCGCTGGGGCGTGCTTCACGTTTGAAGAAGCCACCGGGGAAACGGCCGGCAGCGCTGAATTTCTCGCGGTATTCCACCTGCAGGGGAAGGAAGTCGATGCCTTCGCGTGCGTCTTTGGTGGCCACCACCGTGGCGAGCAGGATGGTATCGCCCAGGCGCACGGTCACTGCACCGTCCGCTTGTTTGGCCAACACCCCGGTCTCGATGGTGATGATCTTGCCATCGCCCATGTCGATGGTCTTCTGAATGCCTTGTGGTCTCATGTTCTTTTCTTCTTTACCTCTTTACATCTCCCCGGTTCATCTATGCCGGCTCGCGATCCGGGGGCTCGCTTGCCTTTTCGGCCTTAGCGGCCAGTATGAAAAAGGGGTGACCGTTCTCACGATCACCCCCGTTCGTTCAAGTCGTCGTTCTCGCTGCCGCAGTCGTCGCGGTGCGCATGATCACTTACGCAAGCCGAGCTTGCCAATGATCGCGCGGTAGCGCTCGATGTCGTACATCTTCAGGTAGTTCAGCAACTGCTTGCGCTTGCCTACCATGGTCATCAGCGATTTTTCCGTGGCGTGGTCCTTCTTGTTCACCTTCAGGTGGCCAGTAAGGTGGTTGATACGCTCGGTGAAGAGTGCGATCTGGCTTTCGGCCCCGCCGGTGTTCTTCTCAGAACCCCCGTGCTGCGTGAAAATGGCCTTCTTGGCCTCGTTCGTCAGGTACATGGTCTTACGTAACAGGGCGCGAAGATAGGATTTTTCTTCGGTCGTTGAAGCTAACCAGCCCCAGTTCGTGGTCCACAGCTGCCCCGCAGGTGTGTCTTGCCTGCGGCAACACACGCCTTTATGTTCGTTAACTCCTGAGCATCAGGAATGTACGAGCCAGGAATCCTTTCAGCTCCTTGCGGTGTACGATCTTGTCCAAGAAGCCGTGTTCCAACACGAATTCGCTGGTCTGGAAGCCTTCGGGTAGGTCGCGGCCAATGGTTTCGCGCACCACTCGTGGCCCAGCGAAAGCCACCAATGCTTTGGGTTCGGCGATGTTCATATCACCCAGCATGGCGAAGCTGGCCGTAACGCCACCTGTGGTGGGGTCGGTCACCACGCTGATGTAGGGTAGTTTCTTTTTGGCGAGCTGGGTGAGCTTGGCGCTGGATTTCGCCATCTGCATCAGGCTGAAGCCGGCCTCCATCATACGCGCACCGCCGCTTTTACTGATGATCACCAGAGGGCACTTGCGTTTCATGGCCTGGTCTGCGGCCAAGGCGATCTTCTCGCCCATTACACTGCCCATGCTGCCACCGATGAAACGGAAGTCCATGCAGGCGATCACCACCAGGCTCTTTTCAAGCTTGCCTTCGGCCACGCGCATGGCATCGTTCAGGCCGGTGTCCTTGCGGGTCTTGGCCAGGCGGTCGGTGTACTTCTTGGTATCCTCGAACTGCAGCGGGTCGCCAGCGATCAGGTCGGCCGCGATCTCGGTATACTTCTGGTCGTCGAATAGGATGGCGAAGTACTCGTCGCTACCGATCTTCTCATGGTGTTCGCATTTCACGCACACCCACAAGTTGTTCTCGTGGTCTTCGGAGGTCATGATCTCCGAGCACTCGGGGCACTTGTACCAGAGGCCTTCGGGCGTTTCCTTCTTCTCCTCCGTGCTGGTGGTGATGCCTTCCTTGACGCGTGTGAACCAACCCATGGTAGATCTTTCGGTAGAACGAAGGTCGCAAATAGCAAGGAGCAATTAGCAATGATCGGACATTGCTAATTGTCCATTGCCGATCATCAAGCGATGGTGATACCCTTATCGAGGTAAACGTCCTGTATGGCGTTCAATAAGGCAACACCTTCATTCACCGGACGTTGGAAGGCTTTACGGCCGCTGATCAGGCCCTGGCCACCGGCGCGTTTGTTGATCACCGCGGTGCGTACGGCTTCGGCCATATCGCTGGCGCCGCTGCTGGCTCCGCCGCTATTGATCAAGCCGATGCGGCCCATGTAGCAGTTGGCCACTTGGTAACGGCACAGGTCGATCGGGTGGTCGGTGGTCAGTTCACTGTACACCTTCGCGTGCGTTTTCCCGTAGCCTTTGATCGCGTTGTAGCCGCCATTGCTCTCAGGGAGCTTCTGCTTGATGATGTCGGCCTGGATCGTAACGCCGAGGTGGTTGGCCTGACCGGTGAGGTCGGTAGCGGTGTGGTAGTCCTTGCCGTCCACCTTGAAACCGTTGTTGCGGATGTAGCACCACAGGATGGTGGCCATGCCCAGCTCGTGTGCATGCTGGAACGCATCGGCGATCTCGGTGATCTGGCGCGTGCTCTCTTCACTGCCGAAGTAGATGGTTGCACCCACGGCTACGGCACCCATGTCCCAGGCATCCTTCACGTTGCCGAAGAGCACCTGGTCGAATTTGTTCGGCAGGGTCATCAACTCGTTGTGGTTGATCTTCACGATGAAGGGGATCTTATGGGCATACTTGCGCGCCACGCTTCCCAGAACACCGTAAGTGCTGGCTACCGCGTTGCAACCGCCTTCGAGGGCGAGCTTCACGATGTTCTCCCCATCGAAGTAGATCGGGTTGGGTGCGAAACTGGCCGCGCCGCTGTGCTCAATGCCTTGGTCAACGGGCAGAATGCTCATGTACCCAGTATTCGCAAGCCGGCCATTCCCATACAGTGCTTGGATGCTGCGCAGTACCTGTGGTGTGCGGTTGCTGTGCGCGAAGCTGCGGTCCACGAAATCAGGGCCCGGCAGGTGGATCATCGACTTATCGATGGTCTTGCACTGGTGTTCGAGCAGAATGGCTGCATCGTTGCCGAGGAGTTCGTCGAGCTTGCCGGTCTTCAGGGTCTGCATGGGTATTTCGCGTTATGCGGGCGCGGTAGCGAATGGTGCTTGGCGCTTACGAGGCCGCAAAGGTAAGGATGGGTCCGCAGCGAGGGCAACCACCGATGAATTAGGAGGAAGAGCAGTTCGGATATTCAAGTGGTCCCGCACTTGCCAACTGCCCCTGCCCCTACCAACTGCCCCCCGCATCAGAACGGATACCCGATCCCAAGGTTGAAGTTGAAC
>JAEYWT010000055.1 GCA_023428865.1 Bacteroidota bacterium
ACGCGCACCATACAGCTTCGCGAAGCCGAACGTAGTGTGCGAGAGGCGTTGGAGAAGGAGCGTGAACTGCATGCGCTCAAGAGCCGCTTCGTGGCCATGGCCAGTCACGAGTTCCGCACACCGCTCAGCACCATCATGAGCAGCGTGGACCTGATCGCGCGCTACACCGATGCATTGGAAGATGAGCGCGTGGGTAAACATGTGGCTCGCATCCGCGGCAAAGTGCGCGAGATGACGGCCATGCTCAACGAATTCCTCTCCTTGGAGCGCATAGAACAAGGCCAGGTGGTGGTGCAGCCGGTGGAGCTGGATGTGGTACACCTCTGCATCGAACTCATCGAAGAACTACGTGCCCTCACCAAGAGCGGACAGACCATTTCCTATGATCACGAAGGGGATGAACGTGCTGCAACGCTCGATCGACAGATGCTGAGCAACGTGATCACCAACTTGGTCACCAATGCGGTGAAGTATTCGCCGGAGGGAAAACGGATCACCCTGCACACAACCATCTTGAACGGTCGCTTACGGATAAACGTACGCGACGAAGGCATGGGCATACCAGAAGAGGATCAACAACATCTCTTCGAGCGGTTCTTCCGCGGAAGCAACGCTACTACCATACAGGGTACTGGCCTCGGCCTCAACTTGGTGAAACGGTACCTGGACCTTCTACAAGGTGATATCTCCTTCACGAGCGGATCTGGCTGCACCGTATTCCAGGTCGAACTGCCACAACATCTCCCCCTTCCATGAAGACCATACTGTTGATCGAAGATGATGCCGATATGCGTGAGAACACGGCCGAGATCCTCGAGCTGGCCAATTACCGCGTGGTGAAGGCCGAGAACGGTCGCCGTGGGGTGGAAGCCGCGCGCAAGGAGTTGCCCGATCTGGTGCTGTGCGACATCATGATGCCCGAACTGGATGGATACGGCGTGCTGCACATGTTGGGGCGTGATCCGGCCACCGCCGAACTACCGTTCATCTTCCTCAGCGCGAAAGCGGAACGTGGTGATGTGCGCAAGGGCATGGAGCTCGGTGCGGACGATTACCTCACCAAGCCGTTCGAGGAAAGCGAACTGCTCAATGCGGTGGAAGGTAGATTGAAGCGCAGTGATCTTTTCCGAAAGGGCTTCGACAAGGGCTTCGAAGGCTTCAATAAGTTCATGGATCAGGCCCGTACCCTTGATCCGCTCAAAGACCTCGGTCGGGATCGGAAGACCCGCTTGGTGAAAAAGAAGGAAGTGGTCTTCCATGAAGGGGATGAGCTCCGCCAAGTGCCTTACGTGGTGAAAGGGAAACTACGCACCTTCAAGATCAACAACGACGGCAAGGAGTTCGTTACCGGATTGCATGGCGAAGGCGATCTGGTGGGCTACATGGGCCTGTTGGAAAGCGGCCGCGCGCTAGAGACCGCCGAAGCCCTGGAAGAGGTGGAGATCGCATTGGTGCCACGGGAAGACCTGCTGGCCTTGCTGTACAAGGATCGTGATGTGAGCATCCGCTTCATCAAGATGCTGGCCGGTGATGTGCGCGAGAAGGAAGAGCACTTGTTGCAGTTGGCCTATTCCAGCGTGCGACAACGCGTGGCACAGGCACTGTTGCGGGTACATGCCCGCTACGGTGTGGAAGATGGGTCTGATCTTGGCCTGCACATGAGCCGAGAGGACCTCGCCACCATCGTGGGCACCGCCACCGAGTCTCTCATCCGCTGCCTCACCGACCTGAAGGAGGAGAAATTGATCGATACGCAAGGGCGAAGCATCCGCATCGCCAACAAGTCCGGCTTGGAAAAGCTCGCGCGGGGCTGATCTTCGCCTAGTGGAGCTGTTCGCCTTCTTCGCCCTATTGCTCGTTGCCGAGGTGCTGGGTACCATCGGCGGTTTCGGCTCATCCATGCTGGTGATGCCGTTAGCGGGCTTCTTCTTGCCGTTCGATCAGGCCCTTGGCCTCACAGCCGTTTTCCACGTCTTCAGTAATGCTGCCAAGATCGTCCTCTTCCGCTAGGGCATCTCTAAGCAACTCCTTCTTTGGCTGGGTGTTCCGGAGGTGGTCGGTGTCATCATCGGTGCGCGGTTGAGCTATTTCTTGGATCAACGCGTGCTGGGGCTTTGCTTGGGTATTCTCCTAACAGCGATGGCCGGTCTGTTGCTGATCAAGCGCACTTGGAAGCTGCAGGCTACGAACAGGAACGCCTTGCTCGGGGGCCTGCTCAGCGGCTCCGTGGCCGGGGTGGCAGGCACCGGCGGAGCTATCCGGGGTATCACGCTCGCGGCCTTCGACCTGGAGAAGATGGTCTCGGTAAGCACGAGTGCGTGGATCGATATGGGAGTGGATCTTACGCGCTCCATCATCTACGCATCGCAGGGTTATGTGACGAGTAGCGTGCTCTCGTACCTACCGGCCATGGCGGTGGCCAGCGTGCTGGGCAGTTGGCTGGGAAAACGGGCGCTGGCCCAAATTCCGCAGGAAAGGTTCAAGTTCCTGGTGCTCCTGCTGGTCTTGGTGATGGGGTGCGTTACCATCGTGCAGGCCATGCGCGGTGCTACGGCCTGATCCAATGCCATACAAGGCCGTCGGATCCGGCAAACTCAACAGTACCTTGTGCGAAAGTGCATATCATGCTCTCCCGAGCACCGGAACAGCGCCGTCTACCTTCGGCTCGGCCCGATGTGTATCTACTTACGGCCAGGTCTTACGCGCGTATGAGAACAGTCCTTCTGATGGCCATCTTGCTCTTGGCCCGCACGCTGGTAGCGCAACCGCCCAACAGCGATTGTGCTAATGCCGTGCGCATTTGCGCCCATACCACGGTGCAGGGTACCAACAATGGTTCCGATGCCACGGTGCCCGGCTTCTGCTCAGGGTTGGGCCTGCTTTCCTATTCCATGGTCTGGTACACCTTCATCACCAATTCGGTCGGCGGCCCGGCTACGGTCTCCATCACCCTGGGCGAATGTGTGGATGCCGTTGGGTACGACGATGAGCTTACCGTGGTGGTGCTTTCCGGTGATGGCTCCTGCACCCTCGCTTCCTTCAATGCGGTTTCGTCCTGCGAGGAGAGCGATGTGGACTTCTCGGTGACCACACAAGCCCTGGCACCGAACACCACCTATTGGATCG
>JAEYWT010000057.1 GCA_023428865.1 Bacteroidota bacterium
GGTCTATGTGCAACCGAACCCGGAACTGGCACGCGAGCTCCTAGCCGATATCACTCCCCTGCTAACCCTGATGTCCAGCATCCTTGTCATACTTGCTGTTACACGCAACCTGTAACCGAACCGTATGATCAACGAGGACGCCAACAGCTCACGGAACGTAAACATCGAGAGCTACAAGGAGCGGATCACGAACTTCAGCCAGGAGTTCGAGATCGGGCTGTTCCTCTTCATCCTCAACCGCAGCCTGATCTGGATCGCGCTGTGCATGCTCACCGCCTTGGCTTCGGCGTTGATCTACCTGCGTTATACGGCCCCCACTTACGAAGCCCGCTCGGTGATCCAGTTACGATCGAACAATACAGCGAAGGAAGTGCTTAGCATGGGTGCTGTGGTGGATGAATCCGAGAACATCGTAGCCGAAGTGGAGTTCATGCGCTCCAAGACCTTCCTTAACCGCCTCATTGACAAGTTGCCTTTGCAGGTGAGCTACTACAATAGGGGGCAGATCCTCACCGAGGAGTACTATACCTGGTCGTTCTTCAAGGTGAACGACCTGCAGGTGCAGGACTCCAGCATTCTGGACGTTCCAGTGAACCTGGTATTTGATGGACGAAATGGTCTGAAGATCTGGTACACCGTGGCTGGGGTGCAGTTCGAGGGAAAATTCAAGACCAACGAACGGATCCGCACCAAGCACTTCGACTGCGATCTAGTGGTGGACGACCATCCTGTTCTACGCGACCCGGAGAATACGCTCAACCTGTTCTTCCGGATCAACTCCAAGGAGAGTCTGATGGCACGGTACATGCCCAAGTTGAAAGCCGATGTGCTGGATTACAATGCACTGACGATCCTGGTCAGCTTCAGGGACGAGAACGCTAAGCTGGCTCACGATATGGCCGAGGCCGCTGCGACCGAGTACCTCACTTCCGAACTAGAGCGGCGCAGTGAAAGCTCAAAAAGCGTTATCGAGTTCATCCGCTCGCAGAAAGACACCGTAGCCGCGGCCCTTCGTGATTCCGAATACAGGTTGCAGAGGTTCCGGATCGAGAATCAGGTAGCCGACCTATCGCAGCTCACTCCGGTCTTCATGGAGCGTTCGGAACGTTACCAGGATGAACGCACCAAACTCACCTTGGAGATCGAACTTCTGCGCGCCATGGCGAAAGCTACGGACAAGCCGATGCCAGAGATCAATTCCTACGACCTCTTGCCGATGCTCTTGGGCACCGACTATGAACGTGTGCTTTCCGTTACCATCAACGAACTGCTCAAACTCCTGAACGAACGGGAGCGTTTGTACATGGAGGGCACGGACAAGAACTTGGAGATCATCTCCCTCGAACGTCGCATCGCTATCCAAAAGAAGGTCGTGCTCGAAAGCCTACGCGAACTTTTGCTCCGCGCCGAGAACAAGCGCGAAGAACTGGATCTTATCCAGCGCGATTTCGAGGGCCGCTTCCGCAGTTTACCGGAGAAAGAGCTCGAGTTCGGCCGGATCGAACGTGTTTTCGCGATCAATGAGAAGTACTACACCCTACTTCTTGAAAAGGACATCGAATACAACATCAGCAACGCGGGGTTCGTGGCCCAGCACCGCATCCTGGAGGAGGCCGCAGTGCCATACGCACCGATCTTTCCAAAACGTAACCTCATCCTCATCTACTATCTGGCCACAGGAGCCATCATCAGCTTCCTCATCGTGCTGATACGCTACATCCTGCATGACAACATCACCTCGCTGCACGATATAGCCAAACTCTCCAATGCCAGCATATCCATCCTGGGCATGGTGCCCAAGTACAAGAAGGACATTCCCATTTCGCAACTGCTGATCGACAAGAACCCGAAGTCGCTCATCGCTGAGTCGTTCAGGACCATACGAACGAACCTCCAGTTCGTGGACAACACCGACGGCGCCAAGACCATCGCCATCACTAGCACCATCTCCGGCGAAGGCAAGACCTTCGTAGCCATCAATCTGGCCGGTATCATCTCCTTCAGTGGCAAACGCGTGATCGTGCTTGACCTTGACATGCGGAAACCGAAGATCCACTTGGGTTTCGGGGTGGAGAACATCAAGGGCATGAGCACCCTGCTCATCAATAAGGATGAGTTGAACGGGTGCATCCAGCAAAGCGCCCTGCCTGGCTTGGATTTCATCACGGCAGGCCCCATTCCGCCGAATCCTTCAGAGCTCATCATCAGCCCACGCATGACCGACATCCTGGATGAGCTGAAATTGGCCTATGATATCATCCTGATCGATAACCCACCGGTAGGCCTGGTCACCGATGGCATACCCATCATCCAGCGTGCGGATTACCCGATCTACATCTTCCGCGCTGACTACAGCAAGAAACAGTTCGTGCAGAACGTGGACCGCCTCATCAACGAGAACAACATCAGACGGTTGAGCACCATCTTGAACAGTGTGGATATCGACCGTAACAAATACGGCTACAACTACGGATACGGGTATGGCTACGGATACGGTTATGGCCAGGGTTATGGCGGTGGCTATTACGAAGAACGCACGCCCACCAAGACCGGTCTGTTGAGCTGGCTCTTCGGACGATCATGATGAACGTTGGAACGACACCTTTGAACGGCCTACTGATCTTGAAGCCCAGGATCTTCGCAGACGAGCGCGGTCATTTCCTGGAGACCTTCAATCAAGCTCGTTTCGCTGAAGCCACCGGCATCGATGCCAGGTTCGTGCAGGACAATGAGAGCGTTTCCACCGCCCGGGTATTGCGCGGCCTGCATTTCCAAGTGGACCCCCATGCACAAGGCAAGCTCGTACACGTAGTGCGTGGCGCTGTGCTTGATGTGTGCGTGGATATCAGACCCCAGAGCCCCACCTTCGGCAAGCACATCAAGGTGCGCTTGGATGGCGCCACCAAGGAGATGCTCTGGATCCCACCCGGATTCGCCCACGGTTTCGTGGTACTGGAGCACGATGCCGTCTTCGCTTACAAGTGTACCACGTACTACACCCCCGCTGCTGAGCGTACCATCCGGTGGAACGATCCCGACCTGGCCATCGATTGGGGCGTGGAGGCCCCGGTGGTGAGCGAAAAAGATGCCGCAGGAATGAGCTTCGCGGAGTTCGCGGCAGCGGCAAATGCCGAGCGATAGGTCATGTACAGCCCCACCCAGCAGTTCCTCATCTATTCAGGGCTCTTCTTCGCAGCGCTGGTCTTCAGCCTTGTGATCAATTCCGTGTTCATGCGCTTTGCCCGCACCTTGGGTATGCGCGATGAAGAACAGACCCTCATACGCTGGAGCAGCACGGCCAAACCATCCCTCGGCGGCATCTGTTTCTACATCCTCTTCCTGGCCTGTTTCTCGCTTTACGGTGTGCTCTTCCCCGGGCAACGCGAAGAAGCACTACGGCCTGAACTGCTCGGCTTGCTTGCCGCTACCTCACTGGGTTTCCTCATGGGCCTTGCCGATGATGCATACAACACCAAGCCACTCTTGAAGTTCCTGGTGCAGCTCGGCTGTGGCGGTATCCTCATCGCTTCAGGTTCCTGCATCGACGTGTTCGAAGCCCATTGGCTCAATGTGGCACTCACCTTGTTCTGGGTGGTGGGTATGATGAACTCCATCAATATGTTGGACAACATGGATGGCATCACCACCTCGGTCTCCATCGCCATCCTCATCGCAGGCGTAATGTCCATACTCGTGATCGGACCCGTGGATCCGGTGTACATGGTGTTGCTTATCGGCACCATGGCCTCCCTCACCGGCTTCCTCTTTTTCAACTGGAACCCCTCGCGTATGTTCATGGGTGATACCGGCAGCCAATTCCTGGGTGTACTGCTGGCTTTCGTTGGCATCCGTTTCTTCTGGAACGCACCCAGCATCGAAGGCCATTGGGAACCCGCGCGCCAGGCGCTAAGTGCGGTCATCGTTTTCCTGGTACCGATCATGGACACATCCGTGGTCACCATCAACCGCTTGCTGAAAGGCCGTAGCCCCTTTGTGGGTGGCCGAGACCACACCACCCACCACTTGAGCTACGCCGGCCTGAGCGATGGTCAGGTAGCACTCACCTTCATCGGGCTCTCTTTGCTGCATGTGTTCCTTACCTTCGTCATGTGCAGGTACATCCCGGTGTGGGAGAACCTTCACACCGTGATCTTCGTTTCCTATGCGCTCATCGCGTTCCTGACTTTCTTCATCCTTACCCGAAAGACCAAACCCGCTACCACATGAAACCCGCACCCAACACCGCACACCTGCTCCTGCGCACCATGCTCTGGGCCGTGCTTTTGTTGGGCGGCTCGCTGGCTCTGCACCTGTTCACCTACAGCACCTTCGTGGTGAACAACGACCTGGACCACCAGCGCGATTTCAACGATGGCTACAAGGTCTTCTCTCTCACCCTGCCCAACGAACTCACCTTCTGCGGGGAGCAGGTGCCACTTAATCGCCTCGATGTGCGCGAACGCTTGGACCGCGAACTACTGGTGAACACCTATTGGCAGAGCAATACCCTGCTTGCGCACAAACGCGCCGCACGATGGTTCCCCTTGATCGAAGGCATACTGAAGCGCGAAGGCATACCCGAAGACCTCAAGTACATCGCTGTGATCGAAAGCGGCCTTACCAACGTGGTCTCACCTGCGGGCGCCACCGGTTATTGGCAGTTCATGAAGGAGACCGGCATGAGCCATGGTTTGGAGGTGAACGGCGAAGTGGACGAGCGCTACCACGTGGAGAAGAGCACCGTGGCCGCTTGCAAATACCTGCGCAACGCGTACAAGAAGTACGGGAACTGGGCACTTGCAGCCGCCTCGTACAACCTGGGGCAAGGTGGCGTGGATAAACAACTGGGTCGCCAGAAGCGCGACAACTACTTCGACCTGTTGTTGAACGAGGAGACCGGCCGCTACGTGTACCGCATCCTGGCCATGAAGGAGATCCTGCGCGACCCCGAGCGTTATGGTTTCCACCTGCGCAAGAAAGACCTCTACGCACCGTACCGCACTCGCACCACCACTATTACGGGACCGGTAGGCGACCTGGCCGATTGGGCCATTGCCAATGGCACCGATTACAAGACCTTGAAACTGCTCAATCCGTGGTTGCGAGACAACCACCTTACCAACCGCGAGAACCGCACCTACAGCGTGCTGCTCCCTGCGGAAGGCTTCGACTCGGCCCCCGCCGAAGACTGAGCCAGCCCGACGACAGACCTTGAAGACGGACGCTAAGAAGAAGGGGAAGACGGCCTCCAAAGCCGCCCCTGAGAACATACCGCTGATGGACGAGGACCACATCGAGGTGCTCGGCGCGCGCGTACACAATCTCAAGAACATCGATGTACGCATCCCGCGCGACAAGCTGGTGGTGATCACCGGCCTTAGCGGCAGCGGAAAGAGCTCCCTCGCATTCGACACCATACACGCCGAAGGCCAACGCCGCTATATCGAGACCTTCAACGCCTATGCACGCCAATTCCTCGGCGGCATCGAACGGCCCGATGTGGACCTGATCACCGGCCTCAGTCCTGTGATCGCCATCGAGCAGAAGACCATCAGCCGCAACCCACGCAGTACCGTGGGCACCATCACCGAGATCTACGACCTGTTGCGACTGCTCTATGCGCGTGTGGCCGACGCCTTCAGCTACGTGACCGGCGAGCCTATGGTGCGCTACACGGAGAAGCAGATCGTGGACCTCATCATCAACGAGTACGATGGTAAGGATGTGCTGATCCTGGCGCCCATCATCCGCGGTCGCAAAGGCCACTACCGCGAGCTCTTCGAACAGTTCCTGCGCCAAGGTTTCCTGCGTGCCCGCGTAGATGGAAAGGTGATCGACCTTACCTCGAGGCCGCGCTTGGACCGTTACAAGGTACACGACATCGAACTGGTGATCGACCGGCTGAAGGTGAAGGAGACCGATCGCAAACGACTTACCGAGACTTGCGCCACCGCCGTGAAGTACGGCAAGGGCAACCTGATGGTGGTGGATGCGAAGACCGAAGAAGGCCGCTACCTGAGCCGCAACCTCATGTGCCCTACCAGCGGTATCGCCTACGAGGAACCCGAACCGAACCTCTTCAGCTTCAATTCGCCTTACGGTGCCTGCCCACGATGCAGCGGCCTGGGGCAGGTGACCGAAGTGGCACTTGACAAGATCATACCCGACCACAGCAAGAGCGTGAAGCGCGGTGCCATCGTTCCACTGGGTGCGTATAAGAACAGCTGGGTCTTCAAACAGATCGAAGCGGTGATGCATACGCATGGTCACGATCTGAACACACCCTTGGAAGAGATAGACGAAGCGGTGCTGATGGCATTGCTCAACGGCATGGAAGAACCGCTGAAGGTCTCCAGCACCATCGGCCTCAGCGATCGTAACGTGCAGTTCGAAGGCATCATACCCTTCATCCTCGCACAAGCCGAAGAAGGTCCCAAGACCGCGCAGAAATGGGCAGCCAGCTTCACACACATGGTAACCTGTCCGGAATGCAGCGGCAGCCGGTTGAAGAAGACCGCCCTGTACTTCCGCCTTGACGGGAAGAACATCAGC
Organism: Bacteroidota bacterium; assembly: GCA_023428865.1. Classification (GTDB taxonomy): domain Bacteria; phylum Bacteroidota; class Bacteroidia; order Flavobacteriales_F; family PHOS-HE28; genus PHOS-HE28. Next base: position 6,553 of record JAEYWT010000057.1, read on the forward strand.
GAACTGGCCAACATGAGCATTGCCGAGCTGCATGGCTTCATGGGTGGTTTGGAAGAACGGTTGGATGAGAAGAAAGCCCTGATCGCACGCGAAGCCGTGAAGGAGATCACCGCACGCAGCGGTTTCCTCTTGGATGTGGGCTTGGAGTACCTCACCCTGGACCGCAGCGCACGTACCCTGAGCGGTGGAGAAGCACAACGCATCAGACTTGCCACACAGATCGGCAGCCAGCTCACCGGTGTGCTCTACATCTTGGATGAACCGAGCATTGGCCTGCACCAACGCGACGACCAACGCCTGATAGCCAGTTTACGCAGCTTGCGCGATGGTGGCAACAGCGTGCTCGTGGTGGAGCACGACAAGGAGATGATGATGAGCGCCGACCACCTGATCGATATCGGCCCCGGTGCCGGTGCACATGGTGGACGCATCGTGGCACAAGGGCATCCGAAAGAACTAGCCGCTGGTGAAAGCACCACCGCCAAGTACCTGCGCAACGAGCTTCGCATCGCCATCCCCAAAGAGCGGCGCAAAGGCAACGGCGAACGCTTGATCCTGCGTGGTGCCAGCGGCAACAACCTGAAAGCCGTGGACGTGGACTTCCCGCTGGGCAAGTTCATCTGCGTTACCGGTGTGAGCGGAAGTGGCAAGAGCACCCTGATCGGTGACACGCTCTACCCCATCCTGAGCAAACACTTCTATCGCAGTGATGCGCATCCCCTCGCCTATTCCAAGATCGAGGGCCTGCAGCATATCGACAAGGTGATCGAGGTGGATCAAAGCCCCATCGGCCGCACTCCACGCAGTAACCCGGCCACCTACACGGGTCTGTTCGATCACATCCGCGAACTGTACGCACAATTGCCCAGTGCCAAGATCCGCGGGTACAAGGCGGGGCGCTTCAGCTTCAACACCGCAGGTGGCCGTTGCGAAACGTGCAAAGGTGCTGGCGTACGCGTGATCGAGATGAACTTCCTGCCCGATGTGAGCGTGCCGTGCGAGACCTGTCGTGGAAAACGCTTCGATCGAGAAACCTTGGAGGTCCGCTACAAAGGCAAGAGCATCGCCGATGTGCTGGCCATGCCGGTGGAAGAAGCCCAACAACACTTCGCCGACATACCGCAGATCGCCATCAAACTGAGAACACTGTTGGATGTAGGCCTCGGGTATGTCACCCTGGGCCAGAGCAGTACCACGCTAAGCGGCGGTGAAGCACAACGCATCAAGCTCGCCACCGAACTGAGCAAACGCGATACCGGTAGCACCTTCTACATCCTCGACGAGCCTACCACCGGCCTGCACTTCGAAGATGTGCAACAGCTCATCAACGTACTGGACCGCTTGGTGGACCATGGCAACACCGTGCTGGTGATCGAACACAACATGGACATCATCAAGGTGGCCGACCATGTGATCGACATGGGCCCCGAAGGCGGCGGAGGTGGTGGCCAGGTGGTGGCACGCGGCACACCCGAAGAAGTGGTGTTGATGGGGCGCGGACATACCTTCCCCTTCCTGAAAGCAGAACTGAACTGATCCGGCCTCTGCCGGCACACATACCCTTATCCCATGGCAACCAAGAAGATCGACCTCGACCAGGAAAGCGAACGCCGTATTAAACGGGCCTTCAAACGCAAAGGCTGGAGCGAAGTGAAGGCCAACGACAGCTGGGCCATCTTCAAGATCATGAGCGAATTCGTAGAGGGCTTCGAGGCCATGCAGCGAATACGCCCTTGTGTAAGCATCTTCGGTAGTGCGCGCACCAAACCGGATGCACCGGAATACAAGCTGGCCGAAGAGATCGCCTTCCAACTGACAGGCTATGGCTACGGAGTGATCACCGGTGGTGGACCAGGTATCATGGAAGCCGGCAACAAGGGTGCGCAACGTGGCGGTGGCACCAGCGTAGGCCTCAACATCGACCTCCCCTTCGAACAACAGCCCAACCCTTACATAGACAAAGAGAAGAGCATCGATTTCGACTACTTCTTCGTGCGGAAGGTGATGTTCA
>JAEYWT010000189.1 GCA_023428865.1 Bacteroidota bacterium
GGCACACCCAGCGACGTGGAACGCGTGCTGCGCGGACAGACCAAGAAGAAGGAAGGCACCTACGTGAACGACCTGTTGGATGGTGAAGTGAAGGAGTACGACGAAAAGGGCAAGGTGGTGAAGGTGACCAAGTACGTAGCAGGGGTGGAACAATAGACGATCGAACATTGAGCAAACACGGAAGGATATTGGTGGCGATGAGCGGCGGAGTGGATAGCTCCGTAACCGCCTTGATGTTGCATGAGCAGGGGTATGAGGTGATCGGGGTCACCATGAAGACCTGGGACTATGCCGATGCCAGTGGGGGTAAACGCATCACCGGGTGCTGCGATCTGGACAGCATCAACGATGCGCGTACCATGGCCGTGACGCGGGGTTTCCACCACATGATCATCGACATCCGCGAGGAGTTCGGCGATGCCATCATCGGCAACTTCACCAGCGAGTACATGGCCGGTCGCACGCCCAACCCGTGCGTGCTGTGCAACACCTTCATCAAATGGGAAGCCCTGTTGAAACGAGCCGATATGATGGATTGCGAGCTGATCGCCACCGGGCATTACGCTCGGGTGCGTCAGTTACACGATTCTGGTAGGTGGGTGGTAAGCCGCGGCTTGGATCCCGGGAAGGACCAGAGCTATGTGCTGTGGGGCTTGGAACAGAAGAACCTGGCCCGAACACGCTTCCCCATCGGCGGTTTCCACAAGGTGGATATCCGCAAAATGGCCATGGACAGCGGCTTTCCGGAACTGGCCAGCAAGAGCGAGAGCTACGAGATCTGTTTCATTCCAGATAACGACTACCGCGGTTTCCTGAAGCGGAAAGAACCGGAGGCAACGGCGAAATTGGCTCACGGCCAGCTTGTTAGCGTTAGCGGTGAACGGCTTGGTGAGCACGACGGCTATCCCTTCTTCACCATCGGCCAGCGCAAGGGCTTGGGGATCGCTACCGGCGAGCCCTTGTACGTAACGGATATCAAGCCCGAGAGCAACACGGTAGTACTAGGGCGAAAGGAAGACCTCCAGAAAGTGACCATGTGGGTGCGGCGCCCGAACTTCCAGCTGATCGATACGTTGAACGGAGAACTCGAAGCCGTGACCAAGATCAGATACAAGGACAAAGGCACCCCCAGCATGCTTGCCATGGATGGTGAACGTGTTAAAGTGGAGTTCCATGCGCCGGTGGCAGGCATCGCACCGGGGCAGAGTGCCGTCTTCTATCATGGAGACGATGTGATCGGTGGCGGCTTCATCGATCGGGAACATTAGCATAACTGGAGATCATGACCTCGAAATACCTCCTTTCCGCTTTCGTGGGCATGGTCCTGTTCGCTGCGTGCAAGAAGGAGGAGGTTACCGAACCGGACCTGGGCTACGGCTATTTCCCCACCAACGTGGGCACCTGGGTGGAATACCAAGTGGACTCGCTTTGGCGTGACGACCCGTCCAGCGTGCGCGATAGTGTGAGCTACCGCCTGCGCGAAAAGATCGTTCAGCACTATAACGACCTGGAGGGGAGGCCCTGCCAGATGATCCATCGCTTTGTGCAGAACGAAGAAGGTGAATGGGTGATCCGCGATGTATGGACCTCCACCATGGATGCGTATCGCGCTGAAAAGTCCGAAGAGAACTATCGCAAGTTGAAGCTTTCGTTCCCTGTTCGGAACGCACGCAAGTGGGATATGAATGCGCTCGGTACTTCGGCCGTGAACAATCCGGCGGAGAATGATGAGTTCATGGTCGGTTATGAAGAGGTCGATCAGCCCTGGAACAACGCCTACCTTTCCTTCAGCAAGACCGTATTGGTGAAGAATACCGTGCCGGCGAACTTCGTGGTGAAACGCGACTTCGAAGAGCGATATGCCGATGGCGTGGGCATGGTGGAACGATACCAAGAGGAGACCAACACACAGCTGTTCTACCCACCTGCTCCAGCGCCGCCGGTGCTTCAAGTGCGTGGCTGGCGTTTACGAATGACCGCTGTGGCCTATGGCGTGGACTAGGTCTGTTCAACACCTCGCCAGTTGTGCTGCTTGCTTCGTTCTGGCAAGCCTTATCTGCGTTGACGTTGCTGCACAAACAGCCCCGAACACCTACTGGGTGGAGTTCACGGATAAAACGAACACGCCGTATTCCCTTTCCGAACCAGAAGCTTTCCTGTCTGCACGCGCCATTCAACGCAGGGCCGCACAGAACATCGCCTACGACGAACTGGACCTGCCCGTAGACCCGAACTACATCGCCTTGATGGATGAATTGCCCGGTGTGGAATTATTGAACCGGAGCAAGTGGTTCAATGCGGTCACTATACGCGTAACTAGTGAAGATGCCTTGGCAGCCGTACAGGGTTTGCCGTTCGTCCTAACTGTGCGTTCCTCGGGAGGGCGTAACAACACGGCAACAAGACCGGATAAGTTCAGTACCCCGCAGTTGGCATCGGACCGTGATCTCGATGAAGCGCTCTACGGGCTTTCCTTCCTTCAGTTGAGCATGCTGAATGGCCAAGCCTTGCATGGTATCGGTGCACAAGGGCAGGGTATGCTCATCGGGGTGCTCGATTCGGGTTTCGAGGGCGTGGATGCTTCCATGGCCTTCGACGCGCTCCGCCAGCGTGGCGGTATCGCGGCAACCCGCGATCTCGTGACCCATGATGGCGATGTGTACGCCGATCACTGGCACGGGCGCAGTGTGCTCTCTTGTATGGCTGCGCGACTCGATAGCATGCTTATCGGTACCGCCCCCGAAGCGGACTATGTGCTGTTGCGGACCGAAGATGTAGGTTCTGAATTCCTGGTGGAAGAGGACAACTGGATCAGTGGTGCGGAATTGGCCGACAGCCTCGGTTGCGATGTGTTGAACACTTCATTGGGGTATACCACCTTCGACGACAGCACCATGGATCACACCTATGCCCAACTGGATGGACAGACCATACGGGTGAGCATAGCCGCCAACATCGCATCGCGCAAAGGCATGGTACCGGTGATCAGTGCCGGAAATAGTGGTGGTAGCAGTTGGTTCTACATCAGCGCACCGGCCGATGCCATTGATGTGCTTACCGTGGGCGCCGTGGGCGAGGTGGAGAACCATGCTCCCTTCAGTTCGCATGGACCTAGTGCCGATGGCCGTATCAAACCCGACGTATGTGCCATGGGTTGGGGATCGCGCGTGCTGAACGTGGGGCAGGATAGTGCCGTGGCGGCGAACGGCACCTCTTTCGCAGCACCCATTCTAACCGGCCTGGTCGCTTGTCTCTGGCAACTGCATCCAGAACGGACGGCCCACGAGATCATGGATGCGGTGCGTCGCAGTG
>JAEYWT010000238.1 GCA_023428865.1 Bacteroidota bacterium
CCGAAAAGGGCCTGCTCATCACCAGCTTCGCCATCTGCGGCTTCGCCAACTTCAGCAGCGTGGGCATGCAGATCGGCGGCATCGGCGAACTGGCCCCCATGCGCCGCGCCGATCTTGCACAGCTTGGGTTGAAAGCCCTGTTCTGCGGAACCATGGCAAGCTACCTCAGTGCGACCATCGCGGGGATCGTGATGTAGGAGGCCACGTTCCGCCAGAACACTCGTCTCTATGGTGCATTGCTTTCATCCTGACACCGGCCAACGATCCATGACCACACGATCGATCCCTTTCTTCCTCGCCATGGCATTCACTAGCTTGGCATTCGGACAAGCAGCGAAACTCGCCGTAGGCACACCATTCTCGCGCGTACCAAAGAACGCCACCGGCGATGTGTATGCCGTGGTGACCGGAACACTCCTAGAGAACGGTCAAGGGCTGCTCTACGTGGAAGATAACATGGTGCCGAAGGTGGTGGCGTTGGATGCGAACATGAAGCCCGGTGCCGAGCTGGTGCTACAGAACCACGCGTTCGATGCGTTGATGTGGAACGGTGTCACCGGTTTCGTGGTGGATGGCAACTTGCACTGCCTGCTCCATACGAACACGAAGAAGACCACCGAATACGCCATTGCCCAGGTTGACTCCCGCGGAACACCAGCGCTCAACACCTTGCGCCGCGTGGCCAGCAGCGATATCCTCTTCAAGAACGACCCCACCACCACCCTGCCCTATCGCCCACATCCAGACCCCATCCTCTTTTCGCAAGGTCTATTGTTCTCGCTGGATGAACGCATCATCGTTTCCCCCGATGGTGAACATTTCCTCCTGAACAACTACACCTGGGATGCGAAAGGCAATAAGAGGTTCTGGTTCTCTTACCTGGATAAGGAATTCACCGAATTGTGGAGCGGCACCGCCACCTTGCCGTATGCCGATGAACCGAGCCGGATCCACCAGATCAGCTTGGCCAACGATGGCACCATCCACCTGCTCGCTTACTTGTTCCCTTGTGGTGGAGAGGAACGTAAGAGCGACAAGCTGTGCCACGAACTGCACCTTACCACCCTTGCCGACCGCGGAAAAACGGTGACCGACGTACTCGTTGACAAGGACTTCGTTTCCAGCGCTCGTTTATGCGAACGAGATGGCGGCAAGGTGTCCATGGCGATCCGTTATGGTTCACTCACCGGCCAACCCGGCGTGGTGCTCACCTTCGACCCGAAGGATCCGAAACTGAAGACTACACCGGTGGTGGATCAGCGCATCCCCTCCATCAAGAAGACCAAATTGTTGGCCTACGGCTCCATCGACCCCAACGCGAAGAAAGGCGCCCCAGCACGCAATGCGAAAGTGCCCAACGAGATCGTGCAACTGTTGCCTGCTTGGGACAATGGCTTGGTGGTGGTAGAGACTTTTTTGGAAACGAACTTCGAGGTCCCTGTGGGCGAAGCCATCGCCATTCGCAGGGTGGCAGGTGATGTGCGAACGAGTTATGTGGCCGCGAACGATTCCATCCTGTGGCAACATGTGGCCGAGCGCGCGTTCATGACCACCGCCGGGCAGTCGTACGATGGTGTTTCCGTACACCTCGGTGTGCAAGGCATCACGCTGCTTTATGACCATACACCGAAAGGCCTGGATGCGATCCAACAGTCGGGGAACGCTCCAGAAGAGGAGACCGATGGCAAGAAAAGCAAGAAGGACAAACCCGCGGGACCACGTGAGTCCGGCGTGTTGAAGGCAACGACACTGGATACGAAAGGCGCCGTGGTAGCCCAAGGCACAGCGTTGATCCATCCCGAAGGCTACATGCCCTGCCCGAAGGGTTCCGTTGGTGCTGGCGGTGGCAAGTACATGGTGAAGACCTTCGACCGCAAGAACAGCTACTCGCTCACCTTCATCGATGCATCGGCCGTAGGGCAGTAGACCATTGCCCGGCTCGGGTTGTTGAACACTTTGCCGCGCGCAGCCCATGCTGCGGGCCGGGTGCCGCTACATTTGGCGCCATCGTATGGAAGAACAGGACTACCGCACCCTTCCCCTACGGGTCCAGAAGTATGTCTGGAGCCGACTGGAGCGTGTGCGGCAGTTCGTATGGAACAGCCAGGCCAAGAATTTCGTGCTGCTGGCCCTACCCTACCAGATCAGTGCGATCCTTACGGCGCTGATAGCGGTGGGCTACACCAAGCTCTTCCAACAAGCGCACCATTGGAACCACGAGCTGCTCGCTGAACAGCCGAAGATGATCCTGCTCACCGCGCCACTGGGCTTCGTTGCGAGCTGGTGGTTGGTACGGTCATTCAGTCCCATGAGCGGTGGCAGCGGCATTCCGCAATTGATGGCCGCGGTTGAAGTGGCGAAGGACGAGGAGAAGAACGATGGCAGCTGGCGCTTCCTCAACGTGCGCATCATCATCGTGAAGATCGCTTCGTCCATCGCCCTGGCATTGGGTGGCGGCGCCATCGGCCGCGAAGGCCCAACGTTACAGCTCGCGGGAAGCGTGTACCGCACCGTACACAAATTGCTGCCGCCCTTCTGGCCCAAGGTGAGCCGTAAGGTGATGATGATAACCGGTGGCGCGGCCGGACTTAGTGCAGCGTTCAACACACCCCTTGGCGGTATCGTCTTCGCGATCGAAGAGCTCACGCGCACACACATCGCGAAATTCCGCACCGCCGTATTGAGCTCGGTGATCCTTAGCGGAATGACCGCCCAATGGATCCTGGGGCCTTACCTGCTCTACGGTTATCCGAAAGTGGCCACGGTGGGCCCGTCGTTCATGTACAAGTTGCTTGCCATCAGTGCGGTGTGCGGCGTGCTGGGTGCGCTTTCCTGCAAAGGCCTGCTGCTGCTGGACAAGATCCGGCGATCCATCAAAAGCTGGTTGCCGCAACTGCTCTTCGTGTTGGCGCTCTCCTTCGCGTTCGCTTTACTGGTGCTCACCTTCGGGCAGGTGACCTTGGGAAGTGGTGAAGGCTTGCTGGACCATTATCTGTTCGCGAAGGAACCCACGCCACATTGGAAAGATGCCGTTGGCCGGATCTTCGGATCCATCTTCACCATGGGTGCTGGTGGTGCTGGTGGGGTGTTCGCCCCTGCCCTTTCTTCCGGTGCGGCCATCGGCGGGCTCTTCGGCAGTTGGTTCGGCGAGGACCGTGGCGAGCTGAACATGATGATACTCGGAGGCATGTGCGCCTTCCTCACCGGTGTTACGCGCTCGCCTTTCACCAGTGCCATCCTTGTGCTGGAGATGACCGACCGCCACAGTGTGATCTTCCAGCTGATGTATGCCAGCATGATCGCTTCCGTGGTTGCCCATACCGTGGATACCAAGTCGTACTACGAGCGCATGAAGAACCGTCTGCTGGATTCGATCCCGGGCATCCGCAGGCCGAAGCCAGAGGAGGAGGAGGAGAGCGAGTGAGGGGCGTACCGGCGCGACTACAGCGCCAAATGACATTCACTAATGTCTTTAATGTAGCCCAAGCGGTGGTACATCGCTACCAAATCTCAGCCATATCCAGACCCGTATTAATACCCCCCTCCCTACCCGTTTTAATACCCCCTCGATCCGCTTGCATGGTGCTGTTTGGACAGCTTGTTTCGCTTCTGCACCGGAACGGAAATTCCGAACCGTTGCTGAAACGCTCAGATCAAGATCACATCGCCATGTCCACTTCCAACCTTCCCGCAGATATTTTCAAGCTCGCCACCGTGCGTGCGCCGCGTAACAACGTAGCGCCCTTCGGCTACCCCGAGTTCTCCTTTGATGAAGCCACCAAGGAGGGCAGGTACATCCAGTTCTTCGAGCAGGGTTTCGAGTGGGAGCAGATGACCTATTTGTTCTACCCCTACTACTGGGCGCGGAAGAAGGAGTGGGTGAACATCCTGCACCGCAACGAGAACGACCCGCTCTTCGCCAAGTTCCTACAGGCCGGTGCCGCTCGCGTGCTGGTGCCCGTGCGCCCCGGCTACGAGAAGGCCTTGCTGCACTACCTGAACACCGGCGGCGAGATCTGGAACGGCGACGATGTGCCCACGCCCGACGACCCCCTATACGTGAGCATCATTGACGAGATCATGGAGGCCGATGGCAACTTCCAGGGCGGCACCGTGGAGGGCGAGCCCTGGCTCAGCAAGGTGCCCACCAGCCTGGTGTACCTTACGCACGGTGGCACACCGAACGACCTGCCGGACTATAGTGGGGATCTGCCGTTGTGAGGTGCCAGGAAAGTACACATGGAGAACTTGCCCAACATCAGGCCGAACAGTGTCAACTACCTAACCTTTGAAGGTGGTGGGGGCAAGGGCGTCGTCTACTTGGGTGTAGTCCGGGCGCTGGAGGAGATCTTTGCCATCAGTGGCAATCCTGACAGCGCGCTGGAAACTTCCCCGAACTCGGTCCGTCTACGCTCGTTGGTGATCGAAGGAGACCGAAAATTGATCTATCCGACCATGCCTTTGAACATGAGACAGATCAAGGGCATTTCGGGTACGTCAGCGGGTGCAATCACGGCGTTCAGTTTGGCGATCGGCATGTCATCCAAGGACCTTGAATATGAGGCGAACCGACTAGAGAAAATGGCGATCGGGTATGGACCCGATAAGTACAAAATGGCCGACGTGAACGTCTATGAGAAATTCTTCGAAGATCCTTCCTATGAGTACTGTGCAGTGAATTTATATTCGGAAACATCGAATTTCGTCACGCACTCTATTTGGGAGAAGGCCTTAATAGGAGCCATGGCACCTCTTCCTCCCCCAGCCCTCGGGGGTGCTGTTGGCACGGCCTTGCAGACATATACGCCATCAAATATCATGTCTAGGCGCATTCTTAAGACAGAGATGAACCCACTTTCTCCCATACGACTATCAATGTACGCACATAAACTATTGTTCAACAGAGGAATATTTGCTGGAGTGAAGGCTAGAGAATATTTTATCGAATTACTTGAATCATACTTATTAAAAAAACGCAAGCTCTATTCCGAAGAATACCTGTCCTTGAATATCAGGGAGGTCATTGCAAAAGAGGCAGACCGGATCACCTTCTATGACCTGTTCAACTTGACAGGGGTCGATCTGGTCATCGTGGGCACGAACGTGTCCGCACACAGCGGAAGATACTTCTCGGTGGGGCACACTCCCGACTTTCCCGTGGTGGACGCAGTGACATTATCCATGAGCATGCCGTTCGTGTTCAAGCCTGTACTCGTGAATACCCATGTGGACAGCGACCATGCCGAGGATGAATACACCAAGTCATACAATGGTTTGTATGTGGATGGTGGAATGGCCCAGAACTTCCCGCTCCATGCCTTCGATCACTTGCGGCCATTCCAACAGCGCTATGGCGGCGAAGCGCCCATGCCGAGGGAACTATTATTCAACGGCGAACCCGTGGAGGCATCGTATGAGGTTGCAGCCCCACGAACGATCTCCGAGCGGCCATCTGATTTCTGCGATTGCTTGGCGGGGTTCAACCTAGGCTTGGTCGGTAGTTTTTCGTACGACAAGGCTGATGATTTCACGCCGGGACAAGACGATATTCTGACCAATTTCTTGGGTGACTTGCTCGACGTAGCATTGCATCATGGCAGTGAAGGTCAGATAAGGACATACGCCGAAGAACTGGCTACGATCCGGATCGACTATGGCACATTGAACGTTTCCGACTTCAGCACACCACTGATCGCACGTAAGCGAGGTGATGAGCGAAAGGCCCGGCATATCGAGGAGTTGCAGCGCGCCGCCGAGTTGATCACCTTAAAACGCTTCGGACGTGGCTAATCGCTTGCTCATTTGCGCTGCGGCGCTCATTCTGTGCGCCTGCTTCATCACGCCAAAGTCGGAACGTGATAAGCCACGTGCCATACAAGTGCAGCATCCTGTTGGCTGCCGGTTAGGCATGCGCCTAACGGCACTTGATACCATGGCGCAGAGTGTCTGCCTGCCGTTCGGAAGCCAGTGGAAGCAGGTAAGAAGTGAGATCGATGGTCTCAAAGACTTCAGTATATGTGTATTCAGCCCCGTGAACAGTTCGCCAATGATGCACGCGAGCTATATTGACAAGGGCGGTGAAGGCAGATCCAACAACTTGATATTGGAGCCGCATTTCACTCCCGAATCCGACGCTGTCATAGCCATCAGTATTTCCAATGAAGATCCTCCACATCCTTTCCCCTGGAGTGAAATGAGGGAATCGCATGTTGACGGGATGAACTATTGGCGATACGGTATCACGGATGCTGATCCCGACACGTTGAAGACCATGGACCGGGTCTTCCGGGAAATAGCGCTGCAAAACAGGGACCCCTCGCTCACAGGCAAAGCATGGGCCATCACGACCCGGAACGGAGTGGATTGGGCATACGAGCTTTGGGTGCGGCGTATCCAGCATACGGGACAGGTTCGGGCGGGTATTACCGCTTTCATACAAGATGAGGATAAGAGTGCATTCATTTCAGCCCACTGGCTCAGAAAGAACTTGTCTAAGGAGTTGGATGAGGTCCGGTCCGATACCTTGTTCGTGATCTTCACCGAGGTAGTGGAATCGTTCAAGTGGGCTGAGTAATGAGGTTGTGGAGACACTTCAACCGTGGCAGGGTATCGCATAGCGGATCCTGCGCTAGAAGACCGATCCAATACCACTCACACACAATGATCGCCACCGCGTCACCCACCGGTCCCGCAGGGTCC
>JAEYWT010000241.1 GCA_023428865.1 Bacteroidota bacterium
GTCCTGGGCGGTAAGGGTGGTGCCAACGAAGAGGCACAGAGAAAGGATGGAGGAACGCATGGGTTCAGGTTATGACATGGAGAGGGGAACCGCGCGAAGGTCACATGCGACGCTCAGCGCTTCTGGAGGCCGATGCACGCCAAGGTCATCACCCAAGGCAACAAGGGCACTAGGAAGCGACCGCTCCATTCGTCGTGCGTAAGGCCAACGAGTAGCACATTCGTAAGCAAGAGGAGAAGGATCAGCTGCACACGCGGCTCCTTCATCCACCGGACCGAGCCCCATAGCGCCAAGGGGAAAAGGAAATAGAAGAATGCGTTCACGGTATTGTGGGCCGTTGAAAAATGGGGTTTTGTCAAGGTGAACAAAGACAGCATGCGCCTTGCAGTGATCTCGAGCCACTGAACGGTACCCACTTTGTTGATCAAGTGGTATTGCGCATCGCCGATCGTTCGTCCGTTGAAAGCAACAGCTTCCATACCCCCAATACCGGCGATGATCTGGCCGGAAGCGATGGGCGCTAACTGTGCAGGTGCGATCCTAGGAACGTAAAGTGCGAAGGCGAAGACCAGCAGAACTCCAATTGTGATCAAACCCCAGCGCTGGCTCGGAGCAGACCTGGAGGTGAACTTCCAAAGCAAAGCGGGCACTACGAAGAAGAGGCCTACGGGTCTTGCGAAGAGGGCGATGACCGCGAAGAGCAGGGTGACCCAGTCAACTCGTGGGCGGCGATCCAAGCGTTCCAGGAAGAGGATGATGATGCAGGTGACGAAGTGTTCAGTGTAAAGCGCGAGGGTCCAGGTCTGGATGAGCGGGCAGAGCAGGAAAAGCGCCATGGCCAACCGACCGAGGCCGATGTTGCCTGTGATGCGTTCGGTGGAACGGGCCAACGCGTCTGCGGCGAGAATGCCAATAAGCATTTGAGCGAGTACGGCCAACCATGCCTTGCCGATGGCCTCGAAAGGAAGCAGGAAGATCACATACGCGGCATACTTCACGTAGTTGCCAGCGAGGTCGTGGAAATCGCCATGGATTACGTCGTAAGCGCAGCCGGTGTATTTCAGCGCTTCCTTATCCGAGAGGATACCTTGCTGCATGCCAATGGCGAAGAGCAACAGCAGGTGCAGCCCGATGATGATCCATCGGGTGCGCGGCAGCGCGAGTTTGACAAGGAGGGGGTAGAGCGTGGCGATGATCAAAAGTAGCGGCGTTATCAACAGGTGTGGACGATCAATGGGTGGGTGAACGGGAGGTGGCCGGTATCTTTGCACCGCCTGCCGATGGCACGGCACCTTCCGAAACGTATGCTCGTAAGCCAGCGTCCCGAAGCCATCCTCCTCCTCGCCGACGGTACCGTGTTACGCGGCCGGGCGATCGGCGTTTCTGGGATCACCACCGGAGAGATCTGCTTCAATACCGGCATGACCGGCTACCAGGAGATCTTCACCGATCCCAGCTACACCGGCCAGATCATGACCCTAGCCACCCCGCACGTGGGCAACTACGGCGTTAAGGTGGGCGAAGAAGAAGGGCCACGGTTGAGCATCGCTGGCTTGGTCGTGAAGAAATTCAGCGAGGTGTGGAGCCGCCCTAGTGGCAGCAGTTCTCTGGAAGACTACTTACGTGCAGCAGGTGTGGTGGGCATCAGCGATGTGGATACGCGCAAGCTCGTGCGGCACATCCGCGATCATGGTGCGCAGAACGCCATCATCAGTTCCACGGAAATGGACTTGGACACCTTGAGGAAGAAGCTGGCTGCTGTACCGGACATGGCCGGTCTGGAGCTTTCCAGCCAGGTGACCACCGCCAAAGAATATGAGGTCGGCGCTGTGGATGCGACTTACCGGGTGGCTCTGTTGGACTTCGGCGTGAAGAAGAACATTGAACGCTGCCTTACCGAGCGTGATTGCCATGTGCGTGTATTCCCCATGAACACCGCTTTGGAGACCATGCTGGCTTGGAAGCCGCACGGTATCATGCTGAGCAATGGTCCGGGTGATCCTGGTGCCATGCCCGAGAGCGTGAAGCTCGTACGTTCTGCGGTGGAAAGTGGGCTACCTGTATTCGGGATCTGCTTGGGCCACCAGCTCATTGCAGAAAGCCTTGGCATGGCCACCGAGAAGATGCACCACGGTCATCGTGGGATCAATCACCCCGTGAAGGATCTTACCACCGGTCGTGATGAGGTCACCTCACAGAACCATGGCTTTGTAGTGCGCAAAGCCGATGCGGAGAAGAATGGGAACGTGGAGATCACGCACCTGCACCTGAACGATGGCAGTGTGGCCGGGTTCCGGCTGAAGGCCCGCCCGGTCTTCTGTGTACAGTACCATCCGGAGGCTGGCCCTGGGCCATTTGACAGCCGGTACCTCTTCGATCGTTTCGTGGAGAACATGCGGAGTGCTGTTCGCGTAGAACGTGCCCGAACCCAGAATCAGCCTGCTGGCAAGGCAGGTGTTTAACGTTACATCGACATGAGTTTGATCGCCAAGATCCAGGCCCGCGAGATCCTCGATTCGCGGGGCAACCCGACCATTGAAGTGGATGTATGGACCGACACCGGCCACATGGGGCGTGCGGCCGTACCGAGCGGAGCCAGCACGGGTGCGCATGAAGCGGCAGAACTGCGCGATGGCGATAAGAAGCGCTATCTCGGCAAGGGTGTGCAGAAGGCTGTGGAGAACGTGAACAGCACCTTGAACAGCGAGCTGAACGGTGCGCTGATCACCGACCAAGCCATGATCGACAAAGCGTTGATGGCGTTGGACGGAACGAAGAACAAATCCAACCTGGGTGCGAACGCGATCCTGGGTGTAAGCCTGGCCGTGGCGAAGGCCGCTGCTAGCGAGGCCGGTCTGCCGCTCTACCGTTATGTCGGTGGGGTGAATGGGAATACGCTTCCTGTTCCACTGATGAACATCCTGAACGGCGGTGCCCATGCCGACAACAAGGTGGATGTGCAGGAATTCATGATCATGCCCGTGGGCGCGGCGCATTTCGCCGACGGCTTGCGCATGGGTGCGGAGATCTTCCATGCGTTGAAGGCTGTGTTGAAGAAGAAGGGATTGAGCACCAACGTGGGCGATGAAGGTGGTTTCGCGCCAGACCTGCCAAGCAATGAGGATGCGTTGAAGTTGGTGATGCAGGCGATCGACCAGGCTGGCTATAAGCCCGGTGAGGACATCGTGCTCGCGCTGGACTGCGCCAGCACCGAGTTCTATGACGCGAAGAAGAAGCGATACACCTTGGAGAGCACAGGCGATGTGCTCACCAGCAAGGAAATGGTGGCCATGTGGGCCGATTGGGCCAAGCGCTACCCGATCGTGAGCATAGAAGATGGCATGAGCGAGGATGATTGGGATGGCTGGAAGCTGCTGACCGAGACCATTGGCGACAAGGTGCAATTGGTGGGCGATGATCTGTTCGTAACGAACACACAGCGCTTGAGCGAAGGCATCGAAAAGAACATCGCGAACAGTATCTTGGTGAAGGTGAACCAGATCGGAACCCTCACCGAGACCATCGAAGCCGTGGATATGGCACACCGCGCTGGGTACACCAGCATCATGAGCCATCGCAGTGGAGAGACCGAAGACAATACCATCGCCGACCTGGCAGTTGCGTTGAACTGCGGCATGATCAAGACCGGTAGTGCCAGCCGTAGTGATCGTATCGCGAAGTACAATCAGTTGCTCCGCATTGAAGAGCAGCTGGGCGCAGCCGCACGCTACCCGGGCCGTAGCTTAAAGTACGTGGGTTAGTGCTGCACCACGAAACGGCCAATACCTATCGTGGAGCCGTCCGTATTTCGTAGGTTGAGGGTATAGCTCCCTGCGGCCAGGTCGACCGTCCGTATCGCAGCACGTTGCTCGTTCACCTCTTGTTGATGCACGGTGCGACCATTCGGATCCAGCACGAACAAGGTGCCACCGGCAGGTGTATCGCCAAGGTCGATGTGAAGCACCTCGTTAGCCGGATTCGGGCCAAGTATCAAGGTTTGGAGAGGCCTGTGTTGATGGTTCATGCCCACCGCGCTTTTCCGCCAGGCCAGGGCGTATTCACCCGTGGCAACGCTATCGATATCCAGCCGGCCAAAACCATCGGTGGCTGAACCCAGAGTTGTGAGTGTGGAGCCCCAACGGATCCAAGCTGCTTCGGGTGTTGGGCGGTGTAGCAGCACCAGACTATCCTCGTGGAAGCTAACGCCCAATGTATCGTGCATCAACAACGGGTCGAAGGTATTGATGGTGTTACGTCCGTCGAAGACGATGCGCGCCCGGAAGCGATCGGCGCTGGTCCAATTGCCCGTGAAGCGCCAATAGCGGTCGGGCGAGATCACGTAGGCGAACGGTTCGGCGAATGTGCCTTCATCTGCGGCTACCCAATACTGCTCCATGCGCACCAAGGTTGGCGGGCCTTGCACTGGGCGCAGTTCGATGTTGGCTTGCGTGGAGTTGATGATGGCCGTATTGGTTACGGTGTGCGTGGAACCCGTGCAGGCCAATGACATCCGATCATCATCGTTCAGCCAAACGAAAGAAGGTTCGAATGGAATGGTGAACGCCATGGACGTGGATGCACCACTCACCATCAGCGTGTCGCGGATCACGTTGTTGGTATCCGAGCCGACCACCGCTATGGTGATCGGTACGTTGTGGTAGGGGTTGGCGGGACCGCGTTGTTTCTGGCCGATGGTGAGTTGCATGATCCAGCCATCTTCACCTGGTGAGAACGCTTGTGCATCGATCTCGAACGCGGCCCAGCCTGGTTGCATGATCCAATCGCTGAAGTAATCACTCATGTCCAGGCCGCTGGTCATGGAAAGATGGTCGCGCAGCATACCGGTGTTCACGGGCTGGAAAGCGTAGGTGCCTAGGAAGCTGGTAAGGCCGGCACTGAAGGCTTCATCGCCCATATAGCTACGTAGCGTGTGCAGCACATCGGCGCCCTTGTTGTAAGAGTGCGTGCCATAGGTGTGCTCTTGGGGCATTTCGCTCAAGGCCCACCAGCCATCATCGGCCAGGTGCGCGCGTTGCACCATGGCGCGGTGGTTAGAGCGCACTTTGTCGATGTATCGTTGGCGGCCATATACATGTTCCAAGAAGAGATAGCTCAGGTATTCTGCGAAACCCTCGTTGATGTACATCTCTTCTGCACGGTCGCAGGTGATCAAGTTGCCGAACCAGTGGTGTGCGAGTTCGTGCGCCATGGTCGCTTCGTAAGTGAGGGTGCCATCCACGATGGAGGAGGGATAGTGGATGCTGGTGCTGTGTTCCATGGCACCTTGGGTGGTGAGCACGTAGCCGACCTTCTCCCAGAGGTAGGGACCGAAGAGCGCTTCGAAATGGCTGAATGCATCGGGTAGGTGGAGGAACGATTGTTTCATGGCGGTGGTATCACCGGGGGCAGCGATCAATTCCACTGGTACGTTACCGCCGAGCACGCTAGGGTAGGTGTTGCGCGCTACGGCATAATTCGCGGCGGCCACGGACACTAGGTAGGCAGGCATGGTGTCCTCGCACTTCCAATGGTTGATCAAGGTGTCGCCACCTAGCTGGGTGCGGTCCACGAGTAGTCCGTTGCACCAAGCCTTCTTACCACCTGCGGTACGGATGAAGAGCTCGTAGGTGCTGCGTTCGGTGAAATTGTCCAGGCAAGGGAACCAGGTTCGGCCGTAAGAGTGGGGCACGCTTTGGAAAGCCACGCCCAAGTTGTAGAGCAAGTTGGGCGACGTGTAGAAGCCGCCGAAACCACTGGGGTCCACAATGGGGTCACCACCATAGAACACCGTGAAGGTGATGGTATCGCCCGTGCCGATCGCTTGCTCTGGTGTGATGGTCAGGGTCGTATTGGTCTGCGTGTGGCTCCACAGCCCGGTGGTGGCCACCACGGAATCCACCGTTAAGGCCTCCAGGTCGAGGGTGAAGCTGGACAGGCCATCGCTACGTGGAACCAGTTCGATCTCGCATGCCCCACGGATGAGATTGCCGAGGGTGAGGTCCAGATCGATGCGCTGGTGCAGGATATCCACAGGTGCAAGGCTATTGCCTCCGGCTTTGGGTTGGTGGGTGTGCCGGTGCCGCTTGGTCTCTTGGCAGCTGGTCTGGGCCATGCTGGCGAAGGTGGTACTGGCGAGCAATAGGGTGTATAAGACCCGTAACGAACGATCGTTCCAAAGACGCATGACCAAATGTAGAATGGAAGGTGGGCAGTGGACATGGTGTTCTGGATCCCTATCTTTGGGGTACAAGGTTGGATTCCTGAACCTGCTATCTGCTCCCTATGAAACCAAGTACCGAGCTGCACGACCTGATCAAGTCGCTGACCAAATCGGAGAAGCGCTTCTTCAAGCTGCACTCTTCCCTACAGTCTGGCGACAAGAACTACCTGCGGATCTTCGACGCGATCGACAAGCAGAAGGTGTACGATGAAGAGGCCCTCAAGAAGCTCTTTGCGAAGGAGACCTTCATCAAGCATCTTCCATCGGAGAAGAATCACTTGTATAAGCTGATCCTGAAAGCGCTTCGTGCGTTCCATGCAGAGAGTTCGGTGAGCGGGATCCTGAAGCAGGAGATCAAGAACATCGAGATCCTCTACCAGAAGGCTTTGTATGCGGAGTGCAACAAACTGCTACATCGCGCCAAGCGGATCGCAAGGGAGAATGAGCGCTTCTACTACTGGTTCGAGCTGTTGAACTGGGAGAAGATGTTGTTGGAAGAGGCTTACGAAAGTGGCGAGTTCACCAAGGACCTGGATGCACTGATCGAAGAGGAACGCGAGGTGATCGAAAAGCTCCGGAATTTGGCGGCGTATCACATTCTCTACAACAAGATCAATTACGTGTTCCGCAGTGGTGGCTATGTGCGCACCGATGAGGAGCATGCCATGGTGGAGGAGATCAGTGAACATCCGTTGATCAAGGGGAAGAACACGGCGCTCTCTCGCCGGGCGGCCACGATCTGCTATTACACGCAGGGCTTCTGCCAGTGGGCGAAACGCGATTGGCGCACCAGCTTGGAGAAGTTCGAGCGCGTGCGGCAGATCCTGGATGATAATCCCTTGGTACGTGCCGATCTACCCAAGCGCTATATCCGCACGTTGCATTACATCATCAACGCGCAGATCGAGCTCAACGACCTGAAGAGCGCAAAGGCGAACATCAAATACATGCGCGAGCTACCCGGCGAACAAGGCTTCAACGGACAGAACATCGAGGCGCAGATCTTCGTGGCGAGTTTCCTAGGCGAGCTGCGTTCGCTGGATCGTGCCGGTGATCACGAGAAGGCGATCGCACTGACGACCGAGGTGATCACGGGTATGGAGCAGCTTGGAGATCGCTTGCATAAGGAGCACGAACTGGAGTTCTACTACACGCTGGCCTGCGTGAATTTCGGTGCCGGTGAAATGAACAAGGCGCTATTCTGGTTGAACAAGGTGTTGAACGACAACGAGCCAACGTTGCGTCAGGATATCTTCACCTATGCACGCTTGTTCAACCTGGTCGTACACTACGAATTGGGCAACTACGATCTGCTGGAATACATCGTGCGCTCTACGCAACGGTTCTTGAGCAAGCGCCACCGTGCGGAAGGCATGGAAACGGTGTTGATGGAGAACATCAAGAAACTGGCGCGCACGAGCGATCCTGCGGCGAAGAAGGAATTGTTCCGCGGTATGTTGGAGAAGTTCGATCAGCTCCTGACCGACCCGAACGAGAGCTTGGTGCTGAAGTACTTCGACGTGGTCTCGTGGGTCACCTCACGGATCGACGGTGTTCCTTTCAGTGAAGTGGTGCGCCGGAACGCTGCGGTGAAAGCCTGAATCTTACGGCTCCGATCGGCCCGATGCCAGCTCGGCTACACCGGTAACGGTGAACTCGGTGCGGCGATTGGCTTGGTGCTCCTGCTCCGTGCATCGCACACCGTTGTCGCATTTGTTCACCAGCTTGGTTTCGCCATAACCTTTCGCGGTGATACGGTCCGGGTCTACACCATGGTGGATCAGGTAGTTGACCGCTGCGTTGGCGCGTGCATCGGAGAGTACCAAGTTGTACAGGTCGCCACCCCGGCTATCCGTATGCGAGCCAAGTTCGAAGGTCATGTTGGGGTTCTCGATGAATATACGGGCAAGCTTGTCCAGTTCAGCAGCTGCGTCTGGACGAATGTCCCATTTATCGTAATCGTAATAGATGTTGTTGATGGCGATCGCTTCACCAACGCGCACTTTCGAGAGTTTGAAGCTGGTCTGGAGTGTGTCGCTTCGCGTTAGGCCTTTGGTGCTGATCGCGGCTGAGGAGGCGAGCATGTCCTTGTGTTGTGTCTTCAAGCGATAGTCTGAGTTCGGCTCAAGGGTGAAGTTGAACTTCCCGTTCGCACCGGTCAGTACGGAGTTGTCGCTACCATCGCTCATGTTCGTCAGGGTCACTTCCACATTGGCCAGGAAGAGGTTGTCTTCATCCAGGACCACACCATCCAGGTAGAAGAGTGGTTCGTATAGCGTAAAGGCATAGATCTGGTCAACACCATCGCGGTCGCTGCTCAGGAAACCGGCTTTTTGGGTGCTGTCGAGCACGAAGAAGAAGTCGTCCTTCGGGGTGTTGATCGGTGCGTTGAGGTTGACCGGGTCCTTCCATCCAGTGGCGGTCTCCTGGGTCTCGAAGATGTCCAAGCCGCCCATGTTGAGATGGCCTGTGCTGGAGAAGTGCAAGGTATTGCCGTTCACGGTTGGAAAGGCCTCTGTTCCTTGTGTGTTCACGGTATGGCCAAGGTTCTCGGGCTCGGACCAACCGGTGCCGTTATCCTTACAACGCCAGATATCGGAACCGCCGAAACCACCGGGTCGATCGGAAGCGAAATAGAGCGTCTTACCATCTGCGCTCAAGGCCGGATGGCCGGTAGACCAAAATTCACTGTTGTAGGCGAAGGCGTGTAGGTCACTCCATTTACCGCTGCTATCCAGCGTGGCGCGGAAGAGCATCAAATGACTTGTATTGCGCTCATCCTTCTGCAGTTTGCGCTGCACGTAATTACTGCGGGTGAAATACAAGGTGCGCCCATCAGGGCTCAGCGCAGCAGGTCCTTCGTGGAATGCGCCGTTCACCATACCGGAGATGGGTTCGGCTGGCAACCAGGTGACCTCCGTCTTTTGTGTGGTATGGTAGAGGTCCAGGAACGAGCGTTGGTTCCAGGGGTTGGCGTTGCGTACGTCGATCTCCTTTTCACCGGCGAACAACAGTCCGTTCTTGTACGGTACACCTCCGAAAGCGGTGGCCACGCCAGGAATGGTGAGCCTGTTCACGAAGAAGCGCGTGGAGTCGTCGTAGAAGGATGAGTAGCCCTGTGTGGAACCGTAAAGGTCCAACGCGTAGGCATTCTCAGGAGTCTGCTGAAGAACGCGCAGGAACATATCGGCGGCATCATCGGGTTCACCTGCGGCCAGCAATACTTCACCATAATGCAAGGCCGTATCTCCGCTCAATGGATGTGCAGCGTAGAGCAATTGATAATGGATCAGGGCTTTGTCCCAAGCATTGTGTCGGCGGTAGGAGTCGGCTAGGCGAGCACGCGCTGTGCGGTCATCGCCAAGTTTCAGTACCTTTTCATACAACCGCTCTGCTTTGGGGTACTGCATGAGGTCATAGGCCGTATCCGCCTGTTGCATGCGGATGGAGGTACATGCGGAAAGAGTGACCAGCAAGGCCGAAACAAAGATCGTCCTGTCGCGCGTCATCATCAGAAATAACGAGGTGTCTTGATGCGGATGGGTTCCTTCCCGAAGTCCATGCCCAGCATGATCTCGTGGCTACCACTGGTATAGGTGCGCAGTGCCGAGGTGGTCATGTCGTAGGCGTAACCTATGCGAAGCATGGGATTCACCTGGTACTCCAACATGCCAACGAGGGCATCGCCGGTGCGATAGCCTAGGCCGAACCAGATGCGTTCGCGATAGAGCACGTTGCAGTTCACATCCGCCTCGATGGGCGCTGCGGGTGTGTATTTGATCATGGTGCTCGGTTTGATGTCGAAGGATTCATTCAGTGTGAACACATGGCCTGCGGTGAGGTAGTAGTGTTGGGTGAAGTAGTCTTCGATCACACCGGTGGCGTTCATGGTGATACGATCATCAGCGGCGTAGATGGTGGGTACGGAAAGGCCAACGTAGGTGCGTGTGTCATACCAGTACAGACCGAAGCCGAATTTGCCGACGGGTTTGTTCGTGATATCGCCTTGGAAGACCTGGTCATTCGTGTCCCAATAGGAGAGTTCGCTCAACCTGGCGGAGTAGATCGAAAGGCCAGCGCGCAGGCCGAAGGCGAGTTTGCTGGTCTCGTTCACACGGATGTGATAGGCATAGTGCCCGGCGATATCCAAGTCGCGACTGACGCCGATCTGGTCATGTACGATCGAAAGGCCGGCGCCCATTTTCCCTTTCATCAGTGGGGCATCCACCGCCATCATGCTGGTGCGAGGAGCGCCTTCTACCTTCAGCCACTGGCTGCGGTGCAACAAGCTACTGCTCATGTAGGCATGACTTCCGGCGTAGGCAGGGTTGAGGAAGAGCTGGTTGAACATGTACTGGCTCACCATCACCTCCTGCTGCGCCACAGCACGGTAGCTGCCAAGCAGGATCAGCAGGGGAAGGATGATATGTCGCATCTGCTT
This sequence comes from Bacteroidota bacterium, assembly GCA_023428865.1. Lineage (GTDB taxonomy): Bacteria > Bacteroidota > Bacteroidia > Flavobacteriales_F > PHOS-HE28 > PHOS-HE28. Next base: position 10,662 of record JAEYWT010000241.1, read on the forward strand.
CATGGTTCGCTCTCGGATCAGCGACGGAGGTCAACGAACCCTTGGAGGGTACGTGAACCGTCGTTTATACTCAAAATCACGAAGTAGGTTCCATTCGGCAGTTCATCTCCCTGGCCGTTTTGTCCAGCCCACTCGTTCTTGTAGTTGGGCTGCTCGTACACCACGTTGCCCCAACGGTTCAGGATGGTGAGGAGGTTCCTGGGGTAACCCTCGATGCCACGGACCACGAAACGATCGTTCGCACCATCGTTGTTCGGGCTGTAAGCGGTCGGCATCTCCAGGTCGGTAGCTTCCGTCAGTTCCACGGTCAGGCTGGCCGTACATCCATTGGCATCGGTCACTACCAGGGTGTAGGTACCTGCAGGCAAGCCGCTTATGCTTTCCGTGGTGGCACCGTTCGACCAGGCGAACGTGTATGGTTCCACGCCACCGCTCACGGCAGTAGCGATAGTTCCGTCCTGGGCACCAAAGGCACTTACGTTGTACCCCTGTGCGTAGCTGGAAAGATGTGTGGCGAATGCGATGGCTGTTGGTGCCTGGATGGTATAGTTGGCTGTGTAGCTACATCCTGCTGCATCGGTTATGGCCACGGAATAGTTCCCTGCGGTAAGACCGGTCAGGTCTTCTGTTGTCGCCCCGTTGTTCCACTGGAAGGTGAATGGTGCAGTGCCATTGCTCACGTTCAGGTCAAGAGCGCCGCTTGGATCACCGAAGCAAGTGATGTTGGTGGTGTTGGCTGAAGCCTCGATAGCTGGTGAACCATTCACGGTGGCATTGGCTTCTGCTATGCAACCATTGGCGTCGGAAACGGTCATCGCGTAGTTGCCTGGACTCAGGTCCGAAAGGTCTTGCGTGGATGCGCCGTTGTTCCATTGGTACTGGAAGGGTGCGCTACCACCGCTCACCGTTAGATCAATGGTGCCGTTGTCGATGGCGCAAGCCGCTGCTGTCGCCGCTGCATTTACACTGAGTGTCGCTGGTGCCGACAGGGTGGAGCAGCTTTGAGCGGTGCAGCCATTGGCATCGGTCACCACCACGCAATAGGTTCCTTCAGCTAGTTCGTTGATCATGGCCTCTATGGAGGTGAAACCATTGGGTCCCGTCCAGGCATAGGTGAATGGTGCAGTGCCTCCAGATGTCACGATCTCGATGGAGCCATCCGCTGCGTCAGCACAGGAGATCTGTGTGCCAGCCGGATAGGTGGACGTGTTGAGCGTGGGCACCAAAGGTTGTGGTGTCGTGATCTCCACTACTTCAGTTGCAACGCAGCCGTTCATGTCCGTAACGGTGGCGGTGTAAGTGCCGTTCGTGAGCCCGGCGATATCTTCATCGGTAGAGGTGAAGCCGTTCGGCCCCGACCAGTTAAGGCTGTACCCACCGTTTCCTCCACCGATAGCGAGTTCGATGGCACCATCACTGGATCCGTTGCACGAGGTGCCGTAACCGTTGTACATCGTTAACGACGAGTTCGCGTAAAGTGCGGTGTCGGGCTGGGTGAGGGTTACCGTAGTATGGAAACTGCACTGGTTGGCATCGATCACAACGAGTTCGTAGTTGTAATCACCAGCTGGTAGGCCGAAGATGTCTTCAGTGCTGGCGAGTTCGGTCTCGTCCGGACCACGCCAGCTAACGCTGTATGGGCCGCTTCCACCGATGATGGTAGCATTGATGGAACCATCAGAGGCGCCGAAGCAGCTCACGTTCGTACCGCTTGGGAAGACTGAAACGGTCAGGTCAGCCTCAACACTGGTAGATGGTTGAGTGAGCGTGATGGTGGTGTCCAGCACACAGCCATTCTGATCAATGATGTTCACCAAGTATTCACCAGCGACCAATTGAGTGTTGGTGGCGTTGTTGGAGCTGAAACCACCTGGTCCGGTGATGGTCACGTTGAACGGACCAACGCCACCTTGGGGAGCGATGTTCAACACACCGGTACTGTCTCCTTGGCATTGCAGGTTGTACTCGCCATAGAACGAAACGTAGTGTCCACTGCTCAATGGAGCTGGACCACTAAGGGTGGTGGAGAACGTACCAATGCATCCAAGATCGTCGGAAATGATCACGGTGTAAGTTCCGTTCATCAGACCGTTCAGGTCCTCATCGCTGTAAGAGAAGCCATTCGGACCACTCCAAGACTGTGCATAAGTGGAACCTCCACCGGCTATGGTAAGGTCGATGCTTCCGATGGAGGCATCACCACAGGTATTCGCGGTATTCGCAAAGCTGGCCCGCAAGGGGTCGGGTGCCACTAGGTTCAATGTGGTGTCGTTACGACAACCGTTCGCATCGGCAACGATCAGGTTGTACACACCAGCTTCTAGTTCGCTCAGGTTCTGCTGTTGGGATCCGAATCCATTGGGTCCGGTCCAATCGAACTGGTAGGCTGGTGTGCCACCGGAAACGGTGATGTCCACACCGCCGTCATTACCGGCACAGCTGACCTGGTGTCCATCGAATTCGGTGAATTGGATCACCACATCCATGGGGTCGGGAGCGGTGAGTGTGGCGCTTGCCGTGCCGGTGCAGCCGTTGCTGTCGGTCACCAGTAGGTCGTATTGCCCGGCTTGCAGGCTGGTCAGGTTCGCAGCATCGCTCGAGAAACCGTTCGGTCCGGTCCATGCATAGGTATATCCTGGTGTGCCGCCGGTGGTGGTGGCATTGAATACGCCAATGGCGATGGTGGCACAGGGGATGTTGTATCCCCCATTGTAGGTGATCGACGTCAGGTCCACAGCGACCGGATCCGGTTCGGTGATGATATGCACACTGCTGTGGCTGCAGCCATTGGCATCGGTCACCACCAGTTCATATGTTCCTGCCAGCAAGGCACTGATGGAGGTGGAGGAGTTGGCGAAGCCGTTCGGTCCGTTCCATGCGATGTCGTAAGGTGCGGTGCCGCCGCTTATGGTAGCCTCCAAGCTGCCTTCATTTCCACCTGCACAAGTAATGTTGGTCCCGTTCGGCAGGAGTGTGCTGGTCACATCCACCAAAACACTGGCCGGAGCAGTGAGCGTGTAGCTTGCCTGCACAGTGCATTCGTTGGCATCGGTAATGGTGACCACGTAGGTTCCAGAGGTGATGTCAGTACGGTCCTCATCCGTTGATCCATCATTCCACAATACGTTGTACGGTGCCACACCACCGGAAACGGTGATGTCGATGCTGCCATCCGTGGCGCCATTGCACGTTACGTTGCTACCATTGATGGTGGAAAGTGCAGCGGCCACATCGAGGGGTGTGGGCGCCGTGAGCAAGGCGCTGGTCTGCTGGATACAGCCGTTCGCATCGGTCACCGTACCTTGGTAGAATCCTGCGTTCAAGCCGGAAATGTCCTCGGTATCCGCAGTGAATCCGATGCCATCCGTCCATGCGATGGTGAATGGAGCCGTACCACCGGAGATGGTGAGGTCTATGGATCCATCGTCTGCACCAGCACAGGTGATGTTGAAGCCGCCACCAGCAGAACTTGTTCCGATCGTAAGCGTCAATGGAGAAGGCGCCGTAAGTGCGATGGTGGTTGTATTGTTGCAACCGTTGACATCGGTGATGTTGGCCGTGTAGCTCCCTGCGCCGAGGTCGGTGATGTTCGTGCCGATAGCGCTGAAGCCGTTCGGTCCGCTCCAGGCCACCGAATATGGAGCTGTGCCTCCTGTGATCTCGAGGGTGATGCTTCCATCCGCTGCGCCATGGCAGGAAATGGCATGGCCGTTCTGGTTGGAGATGGTTGCAGCAATGGAGATGGGCTCAGGAGCTTCAAGCGTGAAGCTGGCGTTGGCTGTGCAGCCGTTCAGGTCGGTCACCACAACGGCGTAGTTGCCGGGCTCAAGGCCAGCGACGTCTTCGGTAGTGGCACCAAAGCCGTTGTCGCTGCTCCAGACGAAGGTGTTGCTACCTGCGCCACCTGTAACGGTAAGGTCGATACTGCCATCTTCGGCACCAGCGCACGACATGGACGCACCATTGAAGTCTCCGATGATCCCATTGGCGGTCAGTTCATCGGGCTGTGTCAAGCTGATCTGTTGGGTGGTCGTGCAACCATTCGCATCGGTCACGAGTGCGGTGTAGGTGCCAACGACAAGATCTTGGATGTTCGCGGTGTTGGCGGCAAAGCCAGATGGTCCGTTCCATTGGATGTTCCAAGGTTGGTTGCCACCTGTGACAGTAAGTGCAATACTGCCTGTAGCAGCACCATGGCATCCGATGGTATGACCACTGGGTGTTGTGGTTGCGCTGATGTTCGCGCTCAGTACGTCTGGTTGAACGATGGTCGCATTGGTGTTCACCGTGCAGCCATTCGCATCGGTAACGAGGACGGTATAGGTTCCAGCGTTAAGACCTGTGATGTCTTCGGTACTTGCGTTGAAACCATTGGCCCCGGTCCATGTGAAGGTGAATGGACCAGTACCTCCGGTGATGGTCGCGTTGATGTTGCCATCCGCCGCACCATTGCAGCTCGTGTTATGGCCACCGAACACACCGGGCACGGCCGTAGCGGAAAACGCAGCGGGGGCAGTGATGGTGCGGGTAAGTGAAACAGTGCAGCCATTGTCATCCGAAACAAGAACGGTATAGCTGCCGCTGCCCAGGTTCGTGATGTCCTGGGTGTTCGCGTTGAAACCGTTCGGTCCGGTCCAGCTATAGGTGAACGGTGCCGTTCCACCAGCGACGATGAGGTCGATGCTTCCAACGGTGGATCCTGCGCAAGGCACACCCCAGCCACCAACGAAGGAGCTCAAGGTCGCGTCCAGTTCCAAGGAGCCAGGCTGGCTTACGTTGAAGCTTTCCGTCAAGGTGCAGCCATTATCATCGGTCACCGTTAGATCGTAAACACCAGCTGCAAGTGCGTTGATGTCTTCGCTGTTGGCGATGAAGCCGTTGGGGCCGCTCCACGCAAAGGAATAAGGAGCGGTTCCACCGGTGATGCTCGCATTCACGGCACCCGTTGAAGTGCCTTGACAAGCCGCAGTGGTGATCGCACCAGAGATGGCAAGAACAGCAGGCTGAGTGATGATGATGGTGGTATCGAACGTACAGCCATAGAAGTCTACGAAAGCGAGGTCGTAGGCTCCGGGAAGAAGACCATCGATATCCTCCAATCCCGTTTGCATGCCACCAGGAGCGGTCCAGATGTGTGAGTAGGGGGCATTCCCACCTGAAATGGTCAGGTCGATCGCACCATCTCCAGCACCATGGCAGCTTACCTGGTCAGCGGCCATCGAGATCGCCAAGGGCATTGT
>JAEYWT010000269.1 GCA_023428865.1 Bacteroidota bacterium
TCGCAAGGCGATGTTGGAAGACATCGCGATCCTCACCGGCGGAACGGTGATCAGCGAAGAGCGTGGCTTCAAACTGGAGAACGCCGACCTGACCATGTTGGGCCGTGCCGAGAAGATCAGCATCGACAAGGACAACACGACCATCGTGAACGGTGCCGGTAAGAAAGACGACATCGTGGGCCGTGTGAACCAGATCAAAGCACAGATCGAGACCACGACCAGCGACTATGACAAGGAGAAGCTGCAAGAGCGTCTGGCGAAGCTCGCCGGCGGTGTTGCCGTGCTCTACATCGGTGCAGCCACCGAAGTGGAGATGAAAGAGAAGAAGGATCGCGTTGACGACGCGTTGCATGCCACCCGTGCTGCCGTAGAAGAAGGCATCGTGCCCGGTGGTGGTGTGGCCTACATCCGCGCACAGCAAGTGCTGGAGAAGCTCGAAGGCGTGAACAACGACGAGACCACGGGTATCGGCATCGTGCGCCGCGCGATCGAGGAGCCACTGCGCCAGATCGTGGCGAACGCCGGTCTGGAAGGCAGCATCGTGGTGCAGAAAGTGCGCGACGGCAAGGCGGACTTCGGCTTCAACGCCCGCACCGAGAGCTACGAGAACCTGCTCGCCGCTGGTGTGATCGACCCCACCAAGGTGACCCGTGTTGCTCTGGAGAACGCCGCTTCCATCGCCAGCATGCTGTTGACCACCGAGTGCGTGATCAGCGAAGAGAAGGAGAAGGAAGCACCGCACAGCCATGGCCACGGTGGTGGCATGGGCGACATGGGCGGGATGATGTAAGCATCGCGCTTCAAGACCTGAAAGGACAAGCCCCGGCCAGCGATGGTCGGGGCTTGTCCGTTGGGCTTTATCGGGTTACTAACACCTGTCGATAAATCACCTTCCGGCTTCCGGGCGTATCCGGGTACTTTCACGCTCGCAACCCGCGACCGGGCATGGCTTTGCCATACCGTAACGTGTGTTGTGGAAGCCCATGCAAGTCACCCCGAAACGCTTCTTCGACTTCTGTTCCAGCCACGTGCCGCTGTTGCACGCCCTTGCTGTAAAGCCCGGTGATGTGAGTGAAGCGCAGGTGCGCCAGCTCATCCGCACGTTCAGCGACTCGGTATCGGAACAGCCTGAGACCACTTGGCAGCGCCTGCTGGAACTGCAGATCCTTGTTCCGCTGGAAGAGGGCAGTGCGCACTACGTGATGGCGCAACCACTGTTGCAGCTGATCAATTACCTCTACAACGATGCGGTGCCTACCAGTCCGGAGATCATCCAGGGCTATATCGCAGCGTTGGAAAGCGCGCGCAAGCGGATCGTGATCGGCATAGAGGCCGGCGATGCATTGAGTGTTGCAATGGCCACCAATGAAGTGGACCACACGCTGCGCCGCATGCAGGATGATCTGGACGCCACGCACCGCGCGGTGATGAGCGAAGTGGCCCGCTACAAGGCCGATCGCACAAGCGTTAGTGTCCGCGAGCGTTACCTGCGCATCGTGGGCCTGATGGACCAGTACGTGCATCCGCTGGTGGAGATTGTGCGCGTGGACGGCTTGTTGGTGAGCGTGCTGGACGAAACCGACCTGGCCCTACGCGCCGCACGTGAACAAGGCGTGTACGTGGAAATGGGCATGATAGCCCGCAACGAGCGTCAGATCCGGGCATTGCGCCGTCGCTCCATCCATACGTTGAACGAAAGCAGGAAGGAGCTACAGCCGCTGTATGAAGTGCTGCGCCGCGCCAGTGCCATTGCGCACGGCGCCACCTTGGCGCTCGGCCGCTTGCGCCAGATGAAGCAGGACGATTGGGTGGTACACTACATGGTACAGGCTGATCGTGCGGGGATCGAATGCCCGCCGACGGATTCGGTACTGCGCCATGTGATCAACGAAGTGGTGAGCCACCCTCCTACTCCGCCACCGGTGCTGAGCATGGAGGAGAACGGCGACACTCCACCCGATTACGTGCGCCTGTTGTGGTTGAACGGATTGGCCACGGACCTGCGTGAAGAGTTACCGGTGAAGGACCTCACGGCGTGGATCACCGGCACCTTCCCCGAGAAAGGCACCAGCGACATGTTGCTCGGATTGAGCCGACTGCTCTTCGACCCTACCATGGACGTACAGTTCAAGGGAGGCAAACAGAAACAATACCGCACGCGCGATGGCGTGCTAGAAGTATCGACCATCTCCATCACCCGCGCATGACAACGACGACAACGACCGCTCTCCCGCAACTGAAGGAGATCTTCGACAAGCTCCGTCAGGGCTCGTACATCACCCACGAGCAAGGCACCTTGCACAGCGCACTGGCCGAGAACTACGAAGCGTACAAGGAGTACTTCGAGCCGTTGGGCTTGAACCTGATCCGCCACCCGCGCGACTTCTTCTACCTGCACAAGGAGGAAGCGGAGAACACACCACCATCGAGTTCGCTCGCAGGTATCGCCGTGTTCAGCTTCATCCTGATCGAAGCCACGGCGAACGAAGGCAAGCCCGTAGAGGAATACCTGCTCACAGAGCGTTTCAGCATCGCCGGGCTGCCACACCTACAGACCGACCGATACAAGGCCCATCTGCGCGCTGTGGAGATCGAAGATGAAGTATCGCTGCGGAAGTTGGTACGGCGCATGGTGAACTACGGCTGGGTGGAATACTTCCCGGACGACACGTTCCGTTTCCTCCGTCCTTTCCACCGGGTATTCGACAAATGCCAGGAGATCAGCCAGGCGGCCGAGCAGGAAACGCGCGGTGTATTGGATGGTGATCCACCGGAGAAGAAGGCCATTGATCCGGAAATGAACTAAGGCTGATCGGGAACAAAGACCTAGCAACGTAGATCCCTCGGATCGACATAAAAAGACCGCCGCGCATGTTCGTGGTGACCAAGAAGAAGCACATGCAACTAGGACCGACCAAACTCATCGCCATCCGCAGTGGTAGTTACGACTACGCCGAAGTGGAACTGAGCGATTCTCTGCAGCTCGTAGGGCCGAACAACGCGGGAAAGACCACGTTGATCAACACCCTGCAATTCCTCTATTTGGACAACCGGAACCAGATGGTGTTCGGCGACCACGACTCGGAGGCTACGCGCGAGTACTATTTCCCCGACCACTACAGCTATTTACTGTTCGAATGCAACGGACCTGGCGGATCGTACATCCTAGGCTGGCGCGGACAGGGCAAGGCCAGTGGTGGCGACCCGGTGCGTTTCACCTACGACGGTACGTACGACATCACCGATTACATGGATGGTGATCGTGTTGCCGACCCGAAGAACGTGTTGGCCAAGCTCGCCGAGCGCAACTACCGTGAGATGAAAGATGCCGCCGCGCACCGCGAAGCCTTGCTCGTAGCAACGAAAGGCGACAGCAATGGCATGGGCATCGTACACCTGACGGAGAACGATCGGTATGCGCATTTCAAGGAAGTGTTGAAGAACCTGTTGAGCTTGCGCAGCATCGACCAGCACGAAATGAAGCGCAGCTTGCTGATGCTGGCAGGCATTCCCCCGAACCGCCCGGCGTTGGAAGCGAACCGGTTGATGACCGAAGAGTTCGAGCGCATCCGCGACCGCCGTGTGAAGTTGAACACGCTGAAAGCCGAGAAGGAACGCCTAGAGAAGTACGTGGCCATGAG
>JAEYWT010000283.1 GCA_023428865.1 Bacteroidota bacterium
TTACAAAAGCGGCCCTGATCGGCACCTTGATCGGGCCAGAGTCTTCCATACTTTTCAACATGCACCGGATACCCGCGATCCACGCGGGAGGGATCGAAACCCATACGCTCCAAGCCTTTTCTTTTCACGATCCGTTAACAACGACTGAACCGCGCGGCTGTAGGGCAAAATGCGATCGCCGCCACGCACTTTCCCGCATGGTACGGGGGCCATGGAGCAGCCAAGCCGATGCATGCCGCGCGTACCGTGCAGATGCCTTCCGACAAGGTCGCGAAAGACCCGCTACAGGGGGCAAGGCGGATGGCCAAGGACCGGAACAGCCCATTGTTGTTCCAGACCGGGACGGCGCCCCTGCACCCGAGCCTGGAAATGGTCACGGCCGACCACCTCGAACAGCGCGTGGGAGCACCGAAAGGCCGTTCCTGGCACCGAGCAATACCGTTCTTCCCTCCACGATCGTTGAAAACCCAAGGCAGCCCCGTGGCGCACAACCGGAGCCATTGCGCCTACCTTGTTCGCACGTTCAACCCTAATACCCCCGAAGAACCATGGCAGCTGCTGTTGAAGCCTACTGCGTAAAGTGCAAGGCCAAGCGTAATATGAAGGACCCCAAAGAGAACATCATGGCCAACGGCCGCAAGGCGATGAAAGGCACCTGCCCCACCTGCGGCACGGGCATGTTCAAGATCATGGGCAAAGCCTGATCACCACTTCCCGGATCAAGCCCTGTCCTGCCTTTGCGGGACAGGGCTTTTCCATTCCAGCCCGGCCGTTCACGCCGCATGGTTCATAGCTCCATACCACGCCGCGCCGCACGGCACCTGCCAAGGATACCTTTACCGGCGCTCATGACGGGGACCGCACTTCTACCTTTCGTTGACGCCGCCATACAGGCCGCGCTCGCCGGGGGTAGTGCCATCATGCAGGTATATGCCGGGCAGTTCCAGGTGGAATGGAAGGCCGACCGGTCACCCATCACCCTGGCCGACCGCAACGCGCACGCCGCCATCGAAGCCGCATTGGCCAGCACCGCACTTCCGGTGATGAGCGAGGAAGGCCGCGCCATTCCCGTTCACGAACGCCAGGCCTGGCCCCTGTATTGGCTGGTGGACCCGCTGGATGGCACCAAGGAATTCATTGCACGCAACGGAGAGTTCGCCGTGTGCATCGCGCTGATGCTTACCGATACCGATGTGCGCTCTCCCTTGGGCAACGCCAGCCCCGTGGTCGGGGTGGTCTACAGCCCCGTGAGCGATGTGCTCTATTTCGCCTGGGCGGCTGGCGGCGCCTACCGGCAATACGACGCGGCAACCCATGGGGCGCTTCCAGCGTATGAACGCGTCGCCATGAGCACACGCCTGCCCCTAGCCTCCAGCGCCAGGGCCTTCACCATATTGGCCAGCCGTTCGCACCGCAGCCCCGAAACCGAAGCCTTCATCCGGCGCGAAGAAGAGCAGCACGGCCGTGTGGAGCTGGCATTCATGGGCAGTGCCCGCAAATTCGGCTTGATGGCCGAAGGTGCCGCCGACGCCTACCCGCGCTACGCCCCCACCATGGAGTGGGATACCGCCGCCGGCCAGATCATCTGCTCCGAAGCGGGAAAACAACTGATCGATGTGACCACCGACGCGCCCATGCGTTACAACAAGAACGAACCGGTGAACAACTGGTTCATTGTACAATGAACAAGATGACCAAGAAGAACACGCGTTCCGCCAGCACCAAGGCCGCCCCAGCCAAAAGCAAGGTGGCCGCCGCCAAGAAACCCAAGGCCACCAAAGCCAAACGGAAAGTAGCCCTGATCACCGGCGTCACCGGCCAGGATGGTGCCTACCTCAGCGAACTACTGCTGAACAAAGGCTACGAGGTACACGGGGTGAAGCGCCGCAGCTCGCTGTTCAACACCGACCGGATCGACCACCTCTACCACGACATGCACGAGCAGGGCCGCCCCTTCTTCCTGCACTACGGCGACCTTACCGACAGTGTCAATTGCCTGCGTCTGGTGAAGGAGATCCAACCCGACGAGATCTACAACCTCGCCGCCATGAGCCATGTGGCGGTAAGCTTCGAGATGCCTGAATACACGGCCAACGCCGACGGTATCGGTACGCTGCGTTTCTTGGAAGCCATACGCATCCTGGGCATGGAGAAGAAGACCAAGTTCTACCAGGCCTCCACCTCCGAGCTATACGGTGGTGTGCTGCCCCGCGCGCAGAACGAGGAAACGCCCTTCTACCCAAAGAGCCCCTACGGCGTGGCCAAGCTGTACGGCTTCTGGATCACCAAGAACTACCGCGAGAGCTACAACATCTTCGCGTGCAACGGCATCCTCTTCAACCACGAAAGCCCGCTGCGTGGCGAAACCTTCGTGACGCGAAAGATCACGCGTGCCGTAGCGAAGATCAAGCTGGGCCTGCAGAAGACCCTGTACCTCGGCAACCTCGACGCCAAGCGCGACTGGGGCCACGCCAAGGATTATGTGGAAGGCATGTGGCTGATGCTGCAAGCCAAGAAACCCGATGACTTCGTGCTGGCTACCGGCAAGACCTACACCGTGCGCCACTTCATCGATCTGGCCTTCGCCGAAGTGGGCATCAAGCTCGAGTGGAAAGGCAAGGGTGCGAAGGAAAAGGGCATCGACAAAAAGACCGGCAAGGTGTTGGTGGCGATCGACCCCCGCTACTACCGCCCAGCGGAGGTGGACCACTTGGAGGGCGACCCCTCGAAGGCCAAGCGCGTGCTCGGGTGGAAACACAAATACGACCTGAAAGCCCTGGTGAACGAAATGGTGCAGAGCGATCTGGAACTTTTCAAACGCGACGTGTACCTGAAGAAAGGCGGGCATAAGATCCTTCACGAACAGGAATGATGTACGGGCGTATCATGATCCGCCCTCATATATCACCAAATGAACAAGACAGACAAGATCTACATCGCAGGCCACCGCGGCATGGTAGGCAGCGCCATCGTGCGCAAACTGCAAGCCGAAGGCTACACCAACATCGTTACCCGCACCAGCAAGGAGCTCGACCTGAAAGAGCAACAAGCCGTGCGCGACTTCTTCGCCCAAGAGAAGCCCGATGTGGTGGTGCTCGCCGCAGCGAAAGTGGGCGGCATACACGCCAACAACGTGTACCGCGCGCAGTTCCTCTACGAGAACCTGATGATCGAGAGCAACGTGATCCACTCTGCACATGAGAACGATGTGCAGAAGCTACTCTTCCTCGGTTCCAGCTGCATCTATCCTAAGATGGCTCCACAGCCATTGAAGGAGGAGAGCCTGCTGACCGGATTGCTGGAGCAGACCAACGAGCCGTATGCCATCGCCAAGATCGCGGGCATCAAATTGGCCGAGAGCTACCGCCGCCAGTACGGGCGCAACTACATCAGCGCCATGCCCACCAACCTCTACGGGCCCAACGATAACTACGACCTCAACAACAGCCACGTGCTGCCTGCGCTCATCCGCAAGTTCCACACGGCAAAGGTTACCAATGCGCCCAGCGTGGAGGTGTGGGGCACGGGTTCGCCCATGCGTGAGTTCCTGCATGTGGATGATCTGGCCGACGCCTGCTTCTTCTTGCTGATGAACTACGACGAGGAGATGTTCGTGAACATCGGCACCGGAGAAGACCTCACCATCAAAGCGCTCGCCGAGATGATCAAGGACATCGTAGGCTACACCGGCGAGTTGAAGTGGAACACCGAGAAGCCAGACGGCACCCCGCGCAAACTGATGGACGTATCCCGCCTCAACAAGATGGGCTGGAAACACCGCATCGGCCTGCGCGAGGGCATCACCAGTGTATACGCCGAATTCGCGAAGAGCGAGCTGGCGAAGGCCTGATCAGGAAACCACCCCTAACGAGAACGCCTGGCGATGTGCCGGGCGTTCTCGTTCCATTCCCACCCATCCACCTACCTTCGGCGGGTCATGCGGATGGTTCTCGGACGGACGGCGGTGGTGGTGGCCATGGTGGGCTACACGGGGATCACCAATGCGCAGCAGAACGACATCCCCCTGCAACGCGACTTCTACATCGATGTGGAACGCAACGCGGCGGCGGTGGGCGCGCGCATCCACTCGGGCCTGAAACCGATGCTCGAAAGCCGCGCCGACCTCACCGATGTGATGGGGCACCGGGTGGACAGCACCAAATACTACTACTGGATCACCGAACAGATCTTCCGCGACCATTTCCTAGAGGTGAAGGGGGAGGACTTCCGCCTGACCGCCGACCCGCTCTTCCAATTCGAATACGGCTGGGAGCGCGCCGACCGTACCGCCTATGCCGACACCAACCGCTTTTACAGCAACGTACGCGGGGTCATGTTCACCGGCGATATCGGTTCCAAGCTCTCGTTCCAGACCGTGGTGCAGGAGCATCAATCCATCGCCCCGCAATACCTATTCACCTATGTGAGCGAAGTGGGGTCCATTTCCGGCCAAGGTCGGGTGAAGATCAGCCAACGCCGGGTGCTGGACTATGGCTGGTCGCAAGGGAACGTCTCCTACACGCCACTCTCCTGGTTGAACGTGCAGTTCGGCCACGGAAAACATTTCGTAGGCCATGGTTACCGCTCGGTGCTGTTGAGCGACAATGCGGTGAACGCGCCCTACCTCAAGTTCAGTCTGCTCAGCACCAACAAGCGCTTCCAATACAGCACCTGGCTTAGCAAGACCGAGAGCGGTGTGAACCAAGCCGACCGCCTTCCCACCGGGCAAAGTGCCGAATCCCTCTTCTATTGGCGGCGGGCGCGCTTCAACCACCTCAGCATCGACCTGGGCCGGGTGCAAGTGGGCCTCTTCGAGAGCACCCTCTTCGAGGACATCGATAGCACTGGAGTGAAACCCTTCGATGCCCTTGAATTGAACCCCGTGATCGGCATCAATACCCTGACCCGTGGTTTCGTTGGGCGTGAAAAGTCCTTGGTGGGGATCGACCTCCGCATCAAGCTCACGGACAAAGGCTATGTCTATGGCCAATTCGCTGCGGACGACCCCAACGGCAAACGCTACGCCTACCAGGCCGGAATACGCTGGTTCGATGTGGTGCGCAGGGGCGTGAACCTGCAGGTGGAGTACAACAGCGCCACACCGTTCATGTACACCCATGGCCGAACGAAACTGGCCTATGAACATGCGGGGCTACCGCTGGCGCATCCGCTGGGCACCTATTTCACCGAAGTGGTCGGTATAGCCGATGCCCTTTTCGGCCGGGTGGGTGGCCAGGTGAAAGTGGTGTCCGCCACCTACCACCGCAACCCCTCGGCTGACGAGAGCTACGGGGGTAGCCTAACCCGGAACGATTTGGAGGTGAGCGGTCCGTTGGGGCCCGTAGTGCAGGACCTGATCCACCTGGATGCCATGGCCAGCTACCTCTTCAACCCGCACACGAACATGCGCGTGTACCTTGGTTTCCAGCGCCGTGGCCTCAACAATGCGCCCGATACCCAGCAGAGCTCGTTCATCTACCTGGGCTTCCGTACGGCCATCTTCAACCGGTATTACGACATTTGACCGGCTAACCACGTGAAGGAACACGGCTACATCATCCTCCTCGGCGGCATCACCTCCTTCTTCGTGGTGCTGTTCACCATGCCCTCGCTGATCAAGGTGGCACGGATGAAACACCTCGTGGATGAACCTTCGGAAGAACGGAAGGTCCACCACCGCAGTGTACCCACCATCGGTGGCATCATCATCTTCGCCGCCATCATCTTCAGCTATGCCCTCTGGTTCCCCAAAGCGGCCGTGCTTGGCGACGACGCACGTGAACACGTGATCATGTACTACGCCATGGGCGATGCCTACAAGGATTTCAAGTTCGTGATCTCGGCCATGGTGTTGCTCTTCTTCATCGGTGTGAAGGACGACATCATCGGATTCAGTCCGGTGAAGAAGCTCGTGGGCCACATGGTGGTGGGCTATATCCTGGTGATGATGGCCGATATCCGCATCCGCGATATGCACGGCTTGTTCGGGATCTACGAGCTGCCGGAATACATCAGCATCGCACTTTCCTTCTTCGTGTACGTGGTGTTGGTGAACGCCTTCAACCTGATCGATGGTGTGGATGGCCTGGCCGGTGGTATCGGCCTTATCGCATCGGTCACTTACGGCATGTGGCTCTTCCTGGCTGGCGACATCGCTCTTTCCCTGCTGGCCTTCGTCCTGGCCGGTGCCTTGGTTGGTTTCCTCGTCTTCAACTGGCACCCGGCACGCATCTTCATGGGCGATAGTGGCTCGCTCATCATCGGCGCCATCCTTTCGGTACTGGCCATGAAGGTGGTGGACCACGATACATCACGCCTACCCACCTACCTGAAGCAGATCCCCACACCCATCTTCGCCATGGCCGTGATCGCCTATCCCCTGGTGGATACGCTCCGCATCTTCATCTACCGCATGTCGCGCGGCATTTCGCCCTTTGCCGCCGACCGCAACCACATCCACCACCGGTTGATGGACCTGAAGCTGGGCCACCGAAAAGTGACCGGGCTCTTGTACCTCTACGC
>JAEYWT010000294.1 GCA_023428865.1 Bacteroidota bacterium
GTACCACATCACCCACATGCCGTGTACCCATCCTGAACTCCCTTAGATCGAAGGGCTGCTTTCTGAATTTGAATGCGCGTTTGATACCACCAAGGTAATTGACGATGTAAATGGAGCTGACCAAGAATGGCATCATAGGTATCTTGAAGCGTACCATGGCACCAAAGTTCGGCGTTGACACACCGATCGCGAAGCCGAACAATATGGCGAACGAGAGTGACATCAGGAGCAATGGTATGCCGGTCATACATCGCAACAAGAAGATCGGACCAGACCGAAACAAGGATATGATCACCATTAAGAGCACCCAAGTATTCTCCAAACCGCTCAACACCATGGTAAAAGAGCGGCACTCCCAGATATAGGGGCGAAAGAACACGGCGTTCACAGCGACCGGAAACTTGGACAATAGCCCCAACCAAGTGCCATCGAGCTCGCCAATGTCAAAACTGTTGCTCCCATACGAGTCAGAACGTAGAAGATCCTTCTGTGTCACCTCAATGTTCTCTAGCACCCCATCCAAAGCGAATCTGCCAAGTGTATCTCCAAGCCGGTTCAATAGGAACAGGGTGGAACCCACCACGATCAACAACGCGAAAGGGAATAGAACGAACTTGAGAAGAACGTTACGGATCCCCACGAACCGGAAGTAGAACACCCATAACAGGGTTGCCGCGAGCAACGTCATGAAGATATAGGGCTTGACCATGATCATAGCAGAAGCGCTCAGGAACATGATGATCGAGTTGGCCAGCACCTTGCGCTTCTGGAAGAAGATCTCGTCCGCACCATGCACCCACCAGCACACTGCACAGAAGGTGATGGTATCCTTGAGTATAGCAGAACCCCAGAATACCGATGAAGGCATGAAAAGAAAGCCGATGGCCATACTTCCAGCAAGTTGTGGGAAGTACGAAACGAAGGTTCGAAAGCAAGCCCATATCCCGAGGAAGGAGATACTGGCGATGAGCATGGTGCTCAGTAGATAACTCTTGAACGTGACCATGGCGAACAGGCTCATCAACCGCACTACGACGAAAGTCCGGTCATCCAGGAAAATGAACTGGAACGGTTTCGCCGTATGACCATTGTACTGCTGCCAATCACTCATGGTATTGGCTCCGGCCAGCTGGAAAAGGAACTCCATCGGCTTCTCGAAAGCCAGGTTGCGCATGGCAACACCCGAATAGAAGTAAGCCAGTGAGTCTCCCCCTTTGTAGTAGTAGAAGTATATCAGGCTGAAGCCAATACCACCGAAGATCTTCACCATGCCCCCCCAGACGAAGTATTTGTACTCCGGGGCGGTCTTGATCCTGATCCGCTTCTTACGTGCCAGATACACGTAGAACATCACCACATAAAGGAACCCCAATACCCACTCCCAATACTCGATATCCACCTCGCCATGATAAAGAACATAGATGAGCGGTACCATCGGATCACTTGGGCTGAGAATGGATGGAACGCTGACGCTCCAATAGACCCGCCAGAGCGAAGGCCAACAAAGCGAACATGACCAAACGCACAGGCACGGTGTACCTCGCCTGAATGGCGAAAGGGAGGTGAAGAAGACCGAAATAGACCAGGTAGTAGACCAGGTGCAAATGGTCGGCCCACCGCAACCACCCCCGCCGGAATGCAAGAGGCAACAACAGCACCGTCGCTACGAAAACCGCGAACGTGCTTCCTGTTGCATATAACATCCTAAACCGGGAACCGACCCCGCTGTTCAAGAACTCTTTTCGCTGCACCCCGATGACCCAGAACCTCCCCGCAGAATAGGCCTTATACACCAGGGTGTACAGCGGGTCAGCCCATGCGTGCCTAAAAGTCCGCTCCTTCAGCAGTCGTTCACGCTCCAGCGTGAAACGGGCATTGAGGCTCAACAAAGCCGGGTACTCCGTTCGCACTGTATCGCTAAGAAGCACACTATCGTGCGTGGTCAATAAGGGTAGGACCTGAGCATTCACCTCCTCCCATTCCGCCTCGAATGCGCGGATGTTACCAGAGAGGTCTTCGTCCTTTACGAACCTCACCAATTCATCTCCAGCGAAGTTGTTCCAATACACCTTCTCCGTATACCCAGGCAACTTGCCAGCCCACCAACCGAAGTGCATCACCCCTGCCCCGCCTTCAAGCGGTGTGATGCTATACACATCGTGATTGTGCTTGTTCCAGTGTGCGAAAGGCACTAGTGTAAGAGCGAAAGTCGAGAGCATGACAGCCTGCACAAGCATCACCCGGGCCGATGGCCCGTGCCATAAATTGATGGCTGCATGACCCACCGGCAACAACAAAAGAACCGGTTTGAACTGGAAGGCACAGCCGAAGAGCAACCCCAAGATCATGGCGCGCTTCCACCCCATGACGCCCGGTGCGGTGGTCAAGAATAGAGCAAGGCAGATGGTCGCGAGCACCGGTATCTCCGTGTACACCTGTCCGATGTAGAATGGAACATATACCATCGGTAGTAGGATCAACAAGAAGAGGTTCCAGACCAAGACCCCACCGTTCAAACGGAGTATGATGACCCTGATCCAATACAGTGAGAGGCCGTATAGGATCAGGTTGACCGCGATCATCGCTTTCCAGGTCCCGAACAGGTACATGGCACCTGCGATGACCAACGGAAAACCAGGCATCCTTACGGTATCCGGGTAGGCGGCTTCCAGATGCCACCACATACTATACTCTCCGTGGAGTATACCATTGGCCAAGGCGATGTAGGACCACGCGTCTGGTAACACATACTCCATACTTGACCACGTCACCAGAAGCGTCACGATAGCATTGCAGAGCAGCAGCCATCTACCGGTGCGTTCCTCACGCAACGACCCAAGAAGAACTCCGCCCCAGCTGGATCCGACCATCCTATGCTACGATGTCATGCATGGCGGAGCCAAATGCTCAGTTGCATTCCAGTGGATGTACGTTTCATGAGCCATCGCAAAAGCGGATCCAACAACCGTGGCATATAGGTCTGGCAGACGAAGTGCTCATGATGTGCGATAGCATACCCATTTCGCTCCCCATTCCGCCGAAAGCTATCCACCGAGAACTCGAACAAGTGGTATGGGGAATGCATTGGACTGATATTACCCACGTAATCCAGCCCGCGTACCCGGTACGCTGTATTGATGATCCTACTGATCATCCAATGCGAAGAGGGCACCTCGATGTGAATGACCCCGCCAGGAGCCAACCAACGTAAAGCTTTGGCAATAGAGCCCGAAGGATCCGGAAGATGTTCAAGCACTGCACCGAAAGTGATCAGGTAGAATTGCCCTGCATCGTATTCCATGGACTTCATATCTCCCAGACGCAGTCGATCCGGTGAGATGCCCATCCGTTCGATAGCCCGCTCTCTGAAGGGTTTCGATGGCTCGAACCCATAGGTATCGAACCCCGCACGCTCCAGCGCTATCATCGCTTTACCCAAGCCGGCCCCGATGTCCAATGCACGCTGGCCCGGTTTCAGGCCATTAAGGCTCTTGTATCGCTCCACCACATCTTGGAAATACGCATCCTCCACGGTGAAGTACTCTTCCTTCCAATAGGACTCAGGCGGAACTCCGTAATGATCCTGAAGGTCCATCGGTATCGGCTGTGGGTCTGCAAAGACCAAATGGCAGCGTTCGCAACGCACAACAGTGGTACACACCGCTCGTGACCGCTGTGGCGACCACCCCTGGGACCGATCGGCCCGTTTACCGAGCACCTTATGCTCTTCCACCGGCGACCCGCACATATCGCACTGTTCAACCGCCTTGAACTCGTAACGCAGGCTGGCTTTCGTCATTTCCCGAACGGCCCATTTTTCACTTCTGGGCGCGGCGCCAAGATAGGCCAACGCTCCATGTACAACGGCCTAATGATGGTACGGACTCCCGTGCAATATCGCCGTAGCCCGGTATAGCTGCTCGGCGAACAGGATGCGTACGAGTTGGTGCGGAAAGGTCATGGCCGACAGCGCCAGCACCAGGTCGGCGCGCCGGCGAACCTCGTCCGTCATGCCGTAGGCGCCCCCCACCACGAACACCACCTTGCGCACACCTTGGTCGCGCCAGGCCCCAAGGCGACCGGCGAACTGCAAGCTGGTGATCTGGACCCCACGCTCATCCAGTACCACCACCTTCTCACCGGGCTTTATGGCGGCCATTATCCGCTCACACTCAACCCGTTGCTGGTAGGTCGACTCCCCTTTCCCCGCTTCCGGGAGCACCGTTTGCTCGGCCGTGAAACCGCGTGGAAGCCTTCCCAAGTAGTGCGCCACCATATCGGTGACCGGACCGCGTTCACTGCGTCCAACAAGTAACAACCTGATATCCATGCCCGTACACTTGTTCGTAATTCCACCCACCGGCCTGCTTGGACTTGGCCCGGTATTTGCCAAATTTCGGCACAAATGAAGCGTTCGATGAACAGGTTCACCCTGCTGCTCGCCTTCTTGCTCGGGGCCACCGCCCTTTTTGCGCAGGATGACGTGAAGGACCAGGTGGTACAAGCCATGCGCACCGGTAACTCCAAAGACCTGGCTGCACACTTCGTACCCAACATCGACCTTACGGTGAAAGATGCCGCAGACGTGTACAGCAAGGCCCAGGCCGAGCAGATCGTCCGCAAGTTCTTCAACGATAACCCACCCATCGATCTGGTGATCGAGCACAGTGGCGTTAGCAAGGTCGGCGACAAGTACTACATCGGTATCCTGCGCACCCGCACAGGCTATT
>JAEYWT010000085.1 GCA_023428865.1 Bacteroidota bacterium
CAGTACGACCTCACTCCATTGGAGGTCTATGAAGCCGTTACCCGTAGCAACATCAACGTGGGTGGCGATGTGATCGAGCGCAACGGACAAGCCTTCGTGGTTCGTGGCATGGGGCTGCTAACGAGCATCAGCGACATCGAGAACATCATCATCGAGGCACGTGATGGTGTGCCCGTGTTGGTGAAGAACGTGGCCCAGGTGAAAATGGCCGACCTGCCGCGCGTTGGCCAAGTGGGCTTGGATGAGAACGACGATGTGGTGGAAGGCATCATCGTGATGCGCAAGGGCGAGAACCCCAGCGACGTGCTGGCCCGTGTGAAAGACAAGATCCACGAACTGAACACCCAGGTGCTTCCCTCGGATGTGCAGATGGTGACCTTCTACGACCGCGACAACCTCATGGCCTATTGCACCGAGACCGTGATGCACAACCTGGTGGAAGGCATCATCCTCGTTACCGCGATCGTATTCCTGTTCATGGCCGACTGGCGCACGACCTTGATCGTTTCCATCATCATACCACTGTCCCTTCTATTCGCATTCTTCTGCCTGCGCATGAAAGGCATGAGTGCGAACCTCCTCTCGCTAGGTGCCATTGACTTCGGCATCATCATAGACGGGGCAGTGGTGATGGTGGAAGGCTTGTTCGTGGCCTTGGATCAACTGGCCCGGAAAGTGGGCATGGAGAAGTTCAACCGCATGAGCAAGCTCGGCCTGATCAAGCATACGGCCACGCGCACAGGTAAGGCCGTGTTCTTCAGCAAGCTCATCATCATCACCGCGTTAGTACCCATCTTCTCCTTCGAAAAGGTCGAAGGCAAGATGTTCGCTCCGCTTGCCTGGACGCTCGGATTCGCACTGCTCGGCGCCCTCATCTTCACCCTTACCCTGGTACCTGTTCTTTGTGCGGCATTGCTCAAGAAGAACGTGAAGGAGAAGCACAGTTTCCTCGCGCGGTTCTTCGACAAATGGGTGTTCCGTGGCTTCCAGTGGGCATATGACCGGCCCCGTACGGCCTTCCTCGTCGCTGGTGCGGCCCTGGTGCTCTCCCTGGGTTCCATGAAATTCATGGGCACCGAATTCCTTCCCGAGCTGAACGAAGGTGCGCTCTGGGTGGAGGCGAAGATGCCCATGAGCATGAGCCTGCCCGAAACCGTGAACATGGTGCGGAACCTGCGTGCCAAGCTCAACACCTTCCCCGAGGTGAACGGCGTGCTGAGCCAGACCGGACGCAGTAACGATGGTACCGACCCCAGTGGTTTCTACTACGTGCAAATGCAGGTGAACCTCAAGCCCTTGAAAGAATGGCGCAAGGGCGTGAGGAAAGATGACCTCATCGACGCCATGGATCAAGAGCTGAAGCAATACCAAGGCATCAACTACAATTACTCGCAACCCATCATCGACAATGTGGCCGAAGCTGTTGCGGGCATGAACGCGAACAACGCCGTGAAGATCTTCGGGCCGGACCTGGCCACCTTGGATACCCTGGCCACACAAGTGCTGCTGGCCATACAGGATGTGGACGGCATCAAGGATCCCGGTATCCTGCGCAACGTGGGGCAGCCCGAGATCCAGATCCACCTGAGCGATACCAAGATGGCGCTCTATGGTGTAAGCACGGCCGATGCACAGGCGGTGATCGAAATGGCCATCGGTGGCAAGACCGCGAACACCATGTTCGAGGGTGAACGTAAGTTCGATATCCGCGTTCGATTCCCGTACGAATATCGCCGCAGCGTGGAGGAGATCAACGCCATTCTGGTACCCACCCTCAGTGGTGCGCGCATCGCTTTGAGCGAGATAGCCACCATCACCACCACCACCGGACCAGCCTTCATCTATCGCGACAACAACAACCGTTTCATCGGCGTAAAGTTCACCGTCCGTGATCGCGACCTAGGCAGTACCATCGCCGAAGCACGCGCCAACGTGGACAACCTGGTGAAGATGCCACACGGCTATAGCAGCACCTGGACCGGTGAATTCGAGAACCAAGTGCGCGCCAGTGCCCGCTTGGGCCAAGTGGTCCCCATCAGCCTTGCGGCCATTTTCGTGATCCTCTTCATCGCCCTTGGCGACGCACGCAACGCTGGCCTGGTACTGATCAACGTGCCCTTCGCACTGATCGGCGGCATACTTGCCCTGCACGTCACAGGCATGAACTTCGGCATCAGTGCCGGGGTAGGCTTCATCGCCCTTTTCGGTATCTGTGTGCAGAACGGCGTGATCCTCGTTCAAGAGTTCAATGACAACCTGGCGCGCCGATGGAGCTTGGACAAGAGCGTGATCGAAGGGGTGCGGCAACGCATACGTCCCGTGGTGATGACCGCACTGATGGCCAGCATCGGCCTATTCCCCGCTGCCATCAGCACGGGTATCGGTAGTGAAAGTCAGAAGCCGCTGGCCATCGTGATCATCGGTGGGCTCATCACCGCCACGGTGTTCATCCTACTGGTGTTCCCGATCGTGTTCCGCTTCTTCCGTCGCAGGACCTTGCGTCGGATGGAGAAGAGCGTACGGCCCGCGTTGGGTTGAACCGATCACTCGCGATCATCTGCAGGAACTTCCTTCTGCTTGCTGCCGCCTTTCTTCTTCTTGGGCTTGGTCACATCCCACGAAAGGCCGAGGATCACCGCGCTCATGGACTTCGGTTCGCGCTGGCTGAACTCGGGTTGGAAGAGGTAATGCACTGCCACTTGCTTGCCCTTCTTCAGATCGCGTCGTAGCCCGGTCATCAGCGCAGCACGCCGGATGGAATTGCCATTGTACCGGAAACGCGTCCAGCTTTCCACACTTACATAAGCATTGTAACGCTTGGGCAAGTCCTTCATGTAACGGATCCGGTTGCGCCAGAAATTGTCGGCCACATAGGCTCCGGGTTCCGCCCAAAAAGGTTGTGGCTCCTCGTGGAAGAAGGCCGATCGGAAATAGAGCAGATCCTTCCCGAACCGCTGCTGCACGCGTATCCCGAGTTCCGTGCGATAGTGGTCGCGCCTCGTCCCATTCACATAACGCACCTTTCCATCCACATACACATGGTCGTTCAGCTTGCGGCGCGCGGATAAATAGTAATAGTGGCCTTTGAGATCCTGAAAGGCGCCGAACGAGCGCATCACATACGCACCCGAGAACACCCACCGCTTGATCGGGCGCCATTCCAGCTCCAGCCCCACCCACGCTTGTGTCTCGCCCGGTGAAAGTGCCGCATCCTGCGCTGCCGCACGACCTGTGGAGAGCATCATTGCGAGCAGAAGGAGTTTCCCGTAGATCCTTACCATGGTCTACCGGCGAACTTCCGATTTTCTGGCAAGACACGCAAGGTGCTGTGGCCGATATCTTCGCGCCATGCTTGCACCAGAGATCCGCCGCTTCCGCACCTGGGCCATCGCCG
The DNA here is from genome assembly GCA_023428865.1 of Bacteroidota bacterium. GTDB lineage: Bacteria > Bacteroidota > Bacteroidia > Flavobacteriales_F > PHOS-HE28 > PHOS-HE28. The sequence continues at coordinate 3,395 of JAEYWT010000085.1, forward strand.
AGGGTTGGAGCTTCCTCATCCTGCTCTTCATCGCCATGCCACTGAAGTATTTCGCCGAGATGCCTATGGCCGTAAAGGTGGTGGGCTGGGCGCATGGCATCCTCTTCATCGGTTACTGGATCACGGCGATCCCACTCTTCACCAAACTGAAATGGGATCCAGAACGCATCATCGGTCTGGGCTTAGCCTCACTACTACCCTTCGGCACCTTCGTTATGGAGCGCAAGTGGCTCCGCTAGTGGAACTTCACGATGTGCCACGGATCGGGGCAGGGGTTCCTCACTCCTTCCCCACTGACCGATCCTGGTTGTTCTGCCCTGCTGAGGGGTTCACCGCGCAGAACGGGCAATTCCGGCGTTCCATACCTTCGTTCATCGCAATGGACCGCTCCTTGCGTTGCTTCTCCCAAACCGTGAAACCATGAGCAACGACCGCAATTACGGGATCCTCGGATTCCTCGCAGGCGCCGCAGTCGGCGCAACCTTGGGTATCCTCTTCGCACCACGCTCGGGCAAGGAAACCCGCGAACGCCTTGCACGCCGTGCCAACGATGCGAAGGACGACCTTGACGAACTCATCGAGAAAGGTCGCGACGAGTGGGCCAAGGCGAAAGGCAAAGCCTCCGATGCTGCATCCATGACGAAGGATGAGGTGAACGACTTCATCCGATTCATGATGGAAGAAGGCCGCGACCTGAAGGAACGTTTGAGCAACGATGTGGAAGAAGCTGCCGACAACGTGGCCTCCAAAGCGCGAAAGGCTGCCGAGAACGTTCGCCACAGCGCTAACTAGCCCCACCCTGCATGGCCGAGAAGGAACAAAACGAGCGGTACAAGCGCTTCATTCGCCCTGGTGAGGAGGATCCAGACCTCGGTATCTTCATGGATGCCGTGGTGGAAGATGGCAAGGGTTGGATAGAAGCACAGAAGAACTACACCATCCTGCTCGGCAGTGAAAAGCTGGGGAAGCTGAGCGGCACCTTGTTGGTCGCCGTGGTCTCGGCCCTCTTTGTAGCCGCGATATTGGTGATGTGCAGCATCGCACTCGCCATCTGGCTGGGTCGCCTCATGGGCGATCTGGCCCTCGGCTTCTTGGCTGTTGCCGGCATCTACCTAGTGCTCACCATCGGGTTCTATGTGATCTGGCGGCCCATGTTACGCGACCGTATCACCCTCTCCATCATCAACGCAGCCTATGAAAAGGATTGACCGTTTCAAGGATCTGGACGAGGTGCGGCGCGAACGTGACCGACTGAAGGCCGTACGTGATGGTCACCAGGATGCCTTGCTCGAATACTGGCAACTGGTGCATGAACCAGCCTTCCGCCGTGGACTTGCCGGTGATGCCTTCGGCGATATGTTGCGCGCCTGGAAACCGATCCGCTCGTTGAGCCAGCTGTTCCGTTCGGATGGTGCCTCCATCGGCAATGTGATCGGCCTGGCCATGGGCTCGCGCTCGCGCACCGTGAAGGGCCGTTTGTTCGCCTGGGCCGTTGGCTTGATCGCACCCATGATCTTCAAGCGCTACGCCACGCCCGAACGCATGGAACAGGTTTTCACCGAAGTGAAACGATCCTGGGACCGGGTTCGCGCACGGATGCAAGAACGAGCTTAGTACCACCCTTTTCCACACCACCCACACGAACACATGGAAACTGGTTCCGACGGACTTCAACGCTACGTATACACCCTTATAGCCGTTGTGCTTTCGGTGGTAATCCTGTACTTCGGGAAGGATCTGATCCTGCTCTTCATCGCCAGCGGGCTTTTGGCTTTCCTATTGCTACCACTCGCACGCAAGGTGGAGAACCTCGGGCTGCCGCGTTGGGCCGGCTCCCTCGTCGCTACGTTGGTGATGCTCATCATCGTACTGGGCACCTTCTTCCTAGCTGGTTGGCAGCTCACCCGCTTCGGTGAAGACCTACCCGCCCTGCAAAGCGCCTTCGCCGAGAAAGGAAAAGCCATGCAGCAGATGATCGAGGATCAGGCGCACATCAGCCAGCGCGATCAGGTGAAATGGTTCAACGCACGCCTCGGCGAACTGGCCAGCTCGGGTGGCAACATCGTGATGAAACTGTTCTCGGGTACCGGTGCGGTCCTTGCAGCCATCGTTCCCATACCCATCATCGTTTTCCTGTTACTCCTGCTGAAGGATAAGTTCCGCACCTTCTTCGAGCAGCTGGGAAAAACACGCGAAGGATTGGTCTTGGACATCATGCTGAACGTTTCAAAGCTCTCGCGGAAGTACATGCGCGGGGTGCTGCTCGTGATCCTGATCCTCGGTGCGCTTAGCAGCGTTGGCTTCCTTCTCTTGGGTCTGAAGTATGCCATCCTGCTGGGCTTCGCGATCGGTTTCCTCAATGTGATCCCCTATGTGGGGGTGCTCATCGGCAGCCTTATCCCCATCGTGATCGCCTTGGTGACGAAGGATTCGGTGATGTATGCCGTTGGCGCACTTGGCGTGTGCCTGGTCACTCAGTTCCTGGAGAACAACTTCATCACCCCGAAGATCGTGGGTAGTAGCGTAAGCGTGAATCCGTTGGCGAGCATCGCCGCGTTGATCGGTTTCGGCTTGTTGTGGGGCGTAGTGGGTATGGTGCTGGCGATACCCATTACAGGCATGCTCAAGATCGTGTGCGATTCCATTCCCTCCTTGAAACCCTTTGGGTATATCCTCGGTGAGGATATCGACTATCCTGATGAGGACCAGATACACCTGCCCTTCATCAACCCGCGCAAACCGAAAGCACCGCTGATCGTGCCGCCTAGTGCGGGGAAGTGAGGTGGATCCTTTTCACCGGAATATCGCCGTATGGAGAACGGCATCACTTCCAACATGGCCACGGTACATGCCCGGACAGTTGAAGTCCAGAACGATGTTCCCGTTGCGGTCTATGGCGATCAACCCACCATCGCCATCCAGCGGCGGTAGTTTCTCGTGTACCACCACGCGAACGGCTTCTGCAAGGGAAAGACCTTTATAAGCCATGAGGGCATGCACGTCATGCGCGGCAACGGCTCGGATGAAACTCTCTCCATGCCCTGTGCAGCTCACCGCGCAGCTCACATCATTCGCATATGTGCCCGCACCGATGATGGGGCTATCTCCCACACGCTGCCACTTCTTGTTGGTCATTCCGCCCGTACTGGTGGCGGCGGCGAGATGGCCTGAAGCATCCAAGGCCACAGCACCGACCGTTCCGAATTTCTTTTCCTTGTCGGTATGGTCGAGCTGCACCGTATCACTTCCGACCACCTCCTTCCATTGTTGATAGCGGAATTCGTCGAAGAAATACTGATCGTCTTCCAACACCACTTTCTGTTGGTGTGCGAACTCGAAGGCGCCCATGCCACTGATGAGCACGTGGTTGCTATGATCCATGACCCTACGCGCCAGGCCAATGGGATTCTTCACGTTCTGTACACCGGCTACGGCACCTGCTCGAAGATCGCTACCGTTCATCAAACTGGCATCCATTTCGTGTTGGCCATCGGCATTGAACACCGATCCTCGCCCAGCGTTGAACAGCGGCGAATCCTCCAACACACGAACGGCGGCTTCCACCGCATCCAAGGCGGCCGCGCCTTGTTCAAGTACGGCATGGCCTCGGTGCAGCGCTTGTTCCAAGGCATCACGGTAGGCCTTCTCGCGGCCCGGGGTCATCTGCTCTTTGTTGATAGTACCCGCTCCACCATGTACGGCCAAGGCTATCCTGTTCTTGCTCATCTTCTTCACTTCGATCGGTGAAAGTAGGGTACGGCGAAACCCACGGCGGCGCCCACCGCGTATCCTGTCAACACATCGGTGGGGAAATGGCGACCGGCCCGTACACGTAAATGCGCCATGGCAGCAGGAGCCAGCGCCGCACCGATCCACGTGACGGTCTTGAGCGTTGGCGAGGCGTTGGAGCGTTGCACCAAATGTGCGCAGGAGAAACTGATCGCCGCCATGTTAGCGGTATGTCCGCTCCAGAAACTAACGGCATCTTCTCCCGGATGATGGAGGCTCGAAGGCACGTTGGTGTTATACAAATAGGGACGCGGCCTACGTACGAGTTCCTTTACCGTATTCGTAAGCCCAGCGCTGAACAAGCCACTTTGCATGATGATGACGACCGGCAACAAGGGCTGCTCTCCATGCTGGTTCACCACGGCTGTTGCCAGTGATGCTGCAGTGGCCACACCGAACAACACATTGCTCGCCCGGTGTGCACCCAGGCTCCAATTACGCGTGGCTGAACGATCAATGCGCGGCAGACGACCGTAGTCCAACGGGGGTAATGGTAGCGCGCGGTTCTGCTCGGCCTTCCACAGACTGAAACCATACAATGCAGCACCGGTGCCGGTGATGGCCACTTCACATCCTGTGCTCCAGGTATGCTGGGTCTGCGCCACGCCAGCTCCTGGTGCCACGAGGAGTAGGACGCACAAAGCCCGGAGTAATGCTCCGGGCTTTGTGAACGTGATGGCTGGAAACACTTAGTACGTGATCAGCACTCCATCGGCCAGGAACATGAGCTTGTTCTGTGGCTCGGTGATCTTGGCGATCTCTTCCTTGCTTTTTCCGGCATCTTCAGCGTAATGCTTCAGGGTGGCCACATCCACCACTTCACGCGTGGCGGTGCCTTGGATCACAGCGCGTTTGCCTTCGAGACCGGTCTTCGGCACAAAGAACCCGTAGTCCTTGAACCGTACTTTCATGGAGCTGCCATCGGCCATCTTCATGTCCATCCAGCATCCCTTCACAACGCAACTGGTGATCACTTCTCCTTCCACTTTGGTGGCGAACTCGGCCTTCTCGCTCATCACTTTGGCCAATTCAGCCGTAGAGATGGCACCCTCGGGAGTGATGGCATCACCATAGCTCTTCACGTTGGACTGTTCGGTCTTGTCTTGTGCGCTGGCTGGCACGGGAGCGGTGTTGCAGGCGAGCACCACGGCGGCCGTGGCTAAGAGGGTCATGATCTTGTTCATCAGTGTTTTTCTAAGACGTTGCAAAGATCGCGCCTTTCTTCGGATCGGTAGCGGGTTGCACCTTGCGGTGTTGGAAAGCAAGGGGACCGACCGGTCAGTCCGTTGTCCTTCGACCACCACCTTTGTGCCATGGCAAGGGCCTTGATCACCATTGGTCGGCTGGAGCACATCGCCTTACCAGGCCTTGGTGTGCCCAGGGTTGAAGCCAAGATCGACACCGGTGCCTATCGCAGCGCCTTGCATTACCAGAAGTTGAAGACCCGTAAACGGAACGGAACCCGTGAGCTGGTGGTGACCTTTCAGATGGGAGGCGTGCGGAAGACCAAAGTGTTCCGTGCATTCAAGCGCGTGTCGGTGAAAAGCAGCAACGGTGAGAGCAGCCGCCGTTATCTGATCAGCACCCAGGTGAAGTTGAACGGCCACATCGTGCGCACCCAGGCCACCCTGTTCGACCGTAGTGACATGAAATACCAAGTGCTGCTGGGACGAAAATTCCTGCGCGGGCGATTCCTGGTGGACGTGAGCCGGAAGAACGTGTTGGGCTGAACCTGAACAGTCGTCCTGTTACCTTCGTGGTCCACTTTCGGCTGGTCCACCTTGGACTTTTACCCAGGATCGAAAACTTCAGCCGCCTTGAACCGCCTATGCTACGCACTTGCTTTTTTGCCCTGACTACCGCCGCTCCGTGGTCTTTCACCTTAGCTACACGCTACCATGTCCTGCCCTCGGCGAATGGCAGCAGCACAGGCCTCACTTGGGAGGACGCCTTCACCAATTTACAGGAAGCACTTGGCGTGGTGATACCGGGAGATGAGATCTGGGTGGCGGCTGGCCAATACAGACCTACGACCGGTACCAGCCGCACCATCTCCTTCGAACTTCGCAACGGCGTGGACCTGTTCGGTGGTTTCTC
>JAEYWT010000314.1 GCA_023428865.1 Bacteroidota bacterium
GCGTAGAGGAGGTCGTCCGCCGATTACGCCGATTTCGCTGATTTAATCGCTTGGTTGGTTGTTGGCGTGTGGGGAGGTCGACTGCTAACCGTTCCAACTCTTGACGCGCCGTTTGTATTACAGGCTGGCCGCTCCGAAATTGATCACCAGGCCCCGGCCGATACGTGCAGCGGTGAGGTAGTTGATCAACTGGGCCTCGTCGGCATTGGTGAGCGTACTGATGGCCTTAAGTTCGACTACTACATCCTCAAAACAGATAAGGTCGCACCGGAACGTGGTACGCAGCCGTGTGCCTTTGTAGACAATGGGTAGCTGCACCTCCTGACGAAAAGGGATACCCCGGTCGAGAAGTTCCAAGGCTAAGGCTTCATGGTAAACACTCTCGAGAAAGCCCTTTCCAAGCACCGAGTGTACCTCCATAGCGGCGCCAAGGATGGCATAGGTCTGCGGATCATGATCGTCCATGTGATCGTAGTTTTCATGAGGACGTGGACCATTCAGAAGGTCTCTTCGCCCAGTATGTGAATGTACATGCAGCTGGGCTCCAAGAAAACTGTGTTCTACCTCTTTGTCTGCTTTCCCCGCCCAGCAGTACCACCCGGCAATACCACCCAGCATCTGTGTCATCTGCGAAATCGGCGGATGTCCTATTCCCCGCCCAGCAATACCACCTAGCATCTGCGCAATCGGCGGATGTCCAATTACCCGCCCAGCAGTACCACCCAGCATCTGCGAAATCGGCGTAATCGGCGGATGCATTCCCCGCCACGCAATACGACCTAGCATCTGCGCAATCTGCGAAATCGGCGGATGTCCTAATTCCCCTCCCAGCAGTACCATCAACTACACAGCTATCTGCGGAAACCTACGGACCTTAGCCCCCATCCGGAGGTTATCCACGATCGCATTCCCGCGTGTTCCTAGGGCTGTTGATCAAGTTTGAACATTCCCGCACCGGGGTACGTTCTTTGCTACCTTAGCGGCCTAGCAGTAGCAACAACAACCCACGACCAGCAAGCAGGAACCGATGAGCGAGAAGGCGCAGATCATTCTGGATGGCAAGACATACGAATTCCCGGTATTCGTCGGCAGTGAAGGCGAGAAAGCCATCGACATCAGTAAGCTGCGCGACCAGAGCGGGTACATTACGCTAGACTTCGGTTACAAGAACACCGGAGCCACCACCAGCGCCATCACCTTCCTCGATGGAGAAGAAGGCATCCTGCAATACCGTGGTTACCCCATCGACCAGCTGGCCGAAAAGGCTTCCTTCCTGGAGGTTTCCTACCTGTTGCTCTACGGTGAGTTGCCCAACGCCAAGGAGCTGAGCGACTTCGAGAACCAGATCCGCTACCACAGCCTGGTACACGAGGACATGAAGCACTTCTTCGAGTTCTTCCCGAGCAATGCCCACCCCATGGGTATCCTCTCGGCGATGGTGAACTCGTTGAGCACCTTCTACCCGAAGAGCCAGGATCCGCACCGTTCGGCCAACGACCGCATGCGTACGGTGGTGCGCTTGATCGCCAAGATGCCAACGCTGGCGGCGATCAGCTACAAGAACAACCTGGGCCATCCCTACATGTACCCGGACAACAGCCTGGGTTACGTAGAGAACTTCCTACACATGATGTACGGTCTGCCAACGGAGCCGTATAAAGCCGACCCCGTGGTGGTGGACGCCTTGAACAAACTGCTTATCCTCCATGCCGACCACGAGCAGAACTGCAGCGCCAGCACGGTGCGTATGGTGGGCAGCAGTCAGGCCAACCTGTACAGTGCGGTCAGTGCCGGTATCGCAGCCCTGTGGGGTCCGCTGCATGGCGGTGCCAACCAAGAGGTGATCGAAATGCTGGAGACCATCCGCAACGATGGTGGCGACATCCAGAAATGGGTGAACAAGGCCAAGGACAAGAACGATCCGTTCCGACTGTTCGGTTTCGGCCACCGCGTTTACAAGAACTTCGATCCACGCGCCACCATCATCAAGAAAGCGTGTGATGATGTGTTGAAGAAGCTCGGTGTGAACGACCCGGTGCTGGACATCGCTCGTCAGCTGGAAGAGATCGCGCTGAAAGACGATTACTTCATCGAGCGCAAGCTGTACCCGAACGTGGACTTCTACAGCGGCATCATCTACCGCGCCATCGGCATCCCTACCCGCATGTTCACGGTGATGTTCGCCTTGGGCCGTTTGCCAGGTTGGATCGCGCAGTGGAAGGAAATGGTGGAGAACAAGGAGCCGATCGGCCGTCTACGCCAGATCTACACCGGAGCCACCAAACGCGATTACGTGGCGCTGAAGGATCGCCGCTGATACCAACGAAGACCAATTCGAGGCCCGGGCGACCGGGCCTCTTCCGTAGAAGGCTGTACCTTCGCCACGAACCTGAACCAACCCCATGAAAAAGCTCATCGGTCTCGCCCTTTGGTTGCTCGCCTTCGCCCTGCCGTTCCGTTTCGCCATTCTGGACACGGAGGATCTCTTGCAAGCGGACGGCAGCATCAACAACGTGAAGGGCCTGATCAGCTTCGTTGCCATGCTGGCGCTCCTGTTCACCGGCTACGCCTTGATCGACTCGGCCAGCCCCAAACCCGGCAGCGACGACTCGCACGGCCACTAAGCTCTCGCCATGGCGCATGTGCTGATCGCCACCGACATGAGCGCCAACGCGCTCAATGCGGCGCTCTACGCGATCCGACTGTTCGGCGTGGAGGGGAACGCCTTCACCCTGCTGAATACGTACCAGGCACCGCCGGACGTTCCGGGTCAACCGGCGATACCCGCAGACCTATCGGCACGCATCTCCATTGAAGGCTTGGAAGCTTTCGCACAACGTTTGTTGGAAGCACTGCCCGAACCAGCACCTGACCTGGCCACGGTTTCGGCCTACGGTCCGCTGGAGAACGTGCTGCGCGACATGGTGGAAGACCAGGAAGGCCCCCAGTTGGTGGCGATGGGTACCCACGGCAGCACCGCGCTGGAAAAGGTATTGATGGGAAGCACCACGGCCGCCTTGATCAAGAGCGGCATACTGCCGATCCTGGCCGTACCCACAGCCGCCGCCTACCAAGACCCGAAACGCATCGTATTAGCCGATGATGGCGGCCCGATAGAACGCTCCACCTTGTTGCCATTGTTGGACATAGCCCGATGGTCGCGATCCGAAGTGATGATCGTACACGTGGTGCCCGAAGGACGCGAGACCGACGAAGAGACCAGCAACACCGCGTACGACCTGCACTTGGGTGCCATCCCGCACACCTACCACAGCGTTAGCGGCGATAATGTGATGTTGGCCTTGAACGACCTCATCGATCAAAGTGACTCGGACATGGCCGTAGTGGTGCATCGTCACCGGGGCTTGATCGATCAACTGTTCCATAAGAGCGTGGCCACCGACCTGGCGCTGCACACACGCATTCCGCTGTTGGTATTGCAACAGGAAAAAGCCTGAGGCTGATGCGTGGTGGCCTTCCGTTGTTCCGCTTCCGAGGCATCCAGGTGTTCCTGCACTGGACCTTTCTGCTCTTGCCGGCCTACATCGCCATATCCGGCATTTCCGAGGGCATGCCGTGGAGCGAGATCGGCACCAACATCGGCTTCGTATTGATCGTGTTCGCCTGTGTGGTCTTGCATGAGTTCGGCCACGCACTTACCGCGCAGCGTTTCGGTGTAGGCACGCGCGACATCACTCTACTCCCCATTGGTGGTGTGGCCAGCCTGGAGCGCATGCCCGAGGACCCGAAGCAGGAGTTCTGGATCACCGTGGCTGGCCCTTTGGTCAACCTGCTGATCGCAGGTCTGGCTTTCGTGGTACTGGCCTTGTCCGGCATCGCCCTGCTCACCACCGACCTGCTCAACGACCTATCTGGATGGACCGGCGTGCTCACCTTCTTGTTCACGGCGAACATCGGGCTCTTCCTCTTCAACTTGATCCCGGCCTTCCCCATGGATGGCGGACGTATCCTGCGTTCGTTGCTGAGCATGCGCATGGACCGCACCAAAGCCACGCGTATCGCCACGATGATCGGCCGTGTGCTCGCGATCTGTTTTGTTATCCTCGCCTTCTATGATGGTGCACCCTTCTTGGGGATCATTGGCTTGTTCATCTTCATGGCCGCCGGTGCCGAAGCCCGTGTGGTGCAGCAGAAAGCCAATGTGCAAGCCCTGCGTGTGGGGCAGCGCGTACGCACGGATATCCCGCGCATGGCGCCCTCGGCCACCGTGCAGGATGCGTGGAACGCCATCACCATGATCGATCAGCATGTGGTGCTGGTGATGGATCATGGCCTGTTCCGCGGTTTGGTGATGAAGGAGGATCTACGCCTCGCACTTGGCGACGGCCGTGGAACGGAGAGCATCGCCAGCTTTACCCGGCATGTACCATCGGTAGCGGTGGAAGAAACGGCGATGAGCGCCTATGAGCAGATGCTGCGCGAGAACCTCTGGGCCTTGATGGCCACGAGCAACGGCGCTAGCATTGGTGTGGTCCTACGCGTGGACCTGGAAAAAGCGCTGGGTTCGCTGGTGAAGGAGCGTTAGTCCTTCTTCTTCTTCGGGTTGTGTACGGTGAAGACCCGCGAGATGTTGAATCCGAAGTGGATGTCGCCATCGCCCCATTTGCCGGTGGTCTCGGTGATGAAGGCGCGCTCGAACATGCCGGTACTGTTGGTGAAGTGGAGCTGGAACACGTGACCGCCGGTCTCGATATCGAAGCCGAGTGAAAGGGAGTTGGTGAACGCTGGCACCTCATCGCGCAGCACGTGGAAGTATTCACCGTTCACGGCCAATCGTTTGGTGAGCTTCACTCGGGCACCAACGCCAACATTGATCAGGTCGTTCGGGTCGCGATCGAACTCCACCAGGTTGCGGTGTACCACGCCCGGCATCACTTGCATGGAAAAGCCTTCGCTGAACTTGCGTCCCAGTACCATTTGCCAGGAATACGAGAGCCGGTGGGTGAAATAGTCCTGTCGGCCCGGGGCGTACCACGGAACTTCGGTGGCTTTGGCGGCCGTAACCGACGATGCCGCAACAATGGCCAGGGTGAAGGGCATACCACAACCTTCGTCGCATTGGCGCAGCAACTTGTACTTGGCAAAACCATCCACGGTCTTCTGGAAACCACTACGGCCTATGCCCACCATAAGCCTATCGGTGATACCATAGTCCAAGCCGAGCCGAACATCAGCATTATCCAGACCGAAGAACTCGTTCACCCCACCGCTAAGAAAACCGAACCGGTGGCTGATCCGGAAGTCGAGCACACCATGGGCGGTGTTCTCCAAACTGTGCCCGTTGATGACACGCGTGGTCTTGAAGCTGGCGTTGGTGTACACCGGCCCGGTTTCCTCCTCGCCAAGCAGGTCCAACAGGTCGTCCTGGGCCATGGCAGGAAGTGCGAGTAACGTGGCGGCCAGCAGGAAGGTCCTGGTCATGTGCTGTTGTGTACTAATGGAAATGCGAAGAGGTGCCGATCACATCTTGGTATACACCAGATCAACGGTCACCTTGATCTGTTCGGCGATGTTCTTGCGCACCACACCGGGGATGGCGATGCCATGGTCTTCGGGCTTCACGGAGAATTCGCTCTTGGCCTTGATGGTACCACCGGCTTCAACCGTCATGGTGGCTTTGGTGGAGAGTGGCTTGGTCACCCCATGGATGGTCAGGTCGCCGGTGACATCCACGGTGTAGGTACCTGGTTTCTTTGCGTCGCCGGCACTGAAGCCGCTCACCTTCCCTTTGAAGTTGGCCTTCGGGTAGGTGTTGCTCTCCATGT